>CAUSIL010000187.1:0-4138 GCA_963531395.1 uncultured Campylobacter sp. | reverse complement strand
CCTTGAAAAAGCGATAAATTTGATGATAGATTCGCTAGATAAGATAGAAAATTTCAAAAACGAGGCGTTACCGAAGATGAAAGAAAATATCGCTAAAATCGCGCAGATGAGTAAGACGCTGGAAAGCAAGGTAAATAAGCTAGAAAAGATCGAGCAAAGCGACGTGTATAGCATAGAGTAGGGCGGAGCTAGGGTCAAATTTGACCTCACAAGCGGCAAAATTTAAAAACAAAAGGTAAAAAATGGATCAAATTTTAGAGCTTCTTGGCAACAATCTTATATTTTCCGTTCCGCTGGTTATCGTCGTAGTTTTTGCCTTGCTTGAGGTTATTTTGATGATGACTGGATTTTCGGTGCTTGAGCCTCTAAACGGGCTGTTTGACGGAGCCGAGGGCATCGATGCTCCGGGTACCGAGCTGCTAGCGTGGGCGAACAAGGGCGGCGTGCCTAGCACCGTTTTTTACGGGATTTTGCTTATGAGTTTTGGAGCGTGCGGGCTTTTTATCGTTAGCGTTTTTTACGGCTCCGCCTCGCCTGCGTGGTATATGAGTGCGGTTATCGCCGCGGTTTCGTTTTTTGCCGCTTTAGCTTGGACTAGGTGGGTGAGCTTGCTTGCGGCAAAGTACCTGCCTCAGGTGCAAACGTCGGCCTTTAGTAAAAAGGAGCTTCTTGGCTGCGAATGCGAAGTAAAGGACTATAAAATCACAAAAGAGCAAGGCGGAGACGTTAAGGTCACGGATAAAAACGGCAAGGAGCGTTTCGTATTTGCAAGGGCTGCCGATGAAAACGAGCTTATAAAAGGCGATGTTGCGCTCATAGTTAAAATCGAAAAAAATAACTTTTACGTCAGGAAAAAATCATAAATTTAATCAAAGGAGAGTGGTATGAATATTGACGGGATGACGTCTTTAGCCGTATTTGTCGGCATAGGACTCTTTTCTATCATCATCTTGGGTATTGTTTTTTCAAGACTTTACCGAAAGACGACAAAGGAGCTTACGTTCGTACGAACGGGATTTGGCGGCGAAAAGGTCGTCGTGGACGGAGGCGCTTTGATACTGCCGATACTGCATGATTATATCGACATAAATATGCAGTCGATGAAAGTTACGGTTGCTCGCTCTAAAAGCGATAGCTTCATAACCAAAGATAGGATGCGCGTAGATATCACGGCTGATTTTTACATCAGAGTGGGCGAGGATAGAGAGTCTATTTCGCGCGCGGCGCAGACTCTGGGTAAAAAGACGGTCGATCTGCGCGAGCTAACCGGGCTAATAGAAGGCAAGCTCATAGCCACTCTCCGCTCGGTGGCAAGCTCGATGGAGATGAAAGAGCTACATGAAAAAAGAGATGAATTTAGTTCTCAGGTCAAAAACGCTATCGAAGCCGATCTATCTAAAAACGGCCTTCAGCTAGAGTCCGTCTCTCTCACGTCGCTTGATCAAACGGCAAAAGAGTTTTTTAACGAAAACAACGCCTTTGACGCGGAGGGCTTAACAAGCCTAACGCAAACCATCGAGGAGCGCAAAAAGCTACGAAACGATATCGAGCGCTCGACCGAGGTGCAAATCGCGCAGAAAAACTACGAGACGCAGTCGGAGAAATTTGAAATCCAAAGAAAACAAGCCGAGGCCGAGGCTACGCAGCAAACAAAAATAGCAAATTTCCAAGCCGAGCAAGAAGCGCTAAGGGCAAAAGAGGCCGAAAGTAGGCGTAAAGAGGCCGAAGAAGCCAAGATCGTAGCAAACAAAGCTATCGAAGAAGCGCAGATAAACAAGGCTCGCGCTATCGAAACGGTCGAGATAGAAAAGGCAAGAGCCATCAGAGAAGCCGAGATAAATAAAGAAAAAGCCGTCGAACTAGCAAATCAGAGCAAAAACATAGAAATCGCTAAAAAAGTCGAAGAAGAGGCCGCGGCTAAAACGCTAGCCAACGAGAAAAAGGCGCTAGAAGCCGCGTCTTTTGAAAAGATCAAAACGTCATCCGAGACCGAGCAAGCAGAGCGCGCTAAAAAGCTAGCGCTAATCGAAGCGCAAAAAGAGGCCGAACAGCTCTCTATCGAAAAAACCGTCGCCGCAAAGGCCGAAAAAGAGGCAGAAGAAAACCTAGCCGAAGCCGCTAAAATCAAAGCTATGGGTGCTAGCGAAGCGCTAAAAATCAAGGCTACCGCAGAAGCTGAAGCTATAAAGATAACGGCTGAAGCCAACAGGCTAAACTACGAGGTCGAGGCTAAAGGTAAAACCGAGATAAATAATGCCGAAAACATCGTCTCTGCGGAAATTTTGGAAAATAGATTTAAGCTTGCCTTGATCGAGTTTATGCCGCAAATCATCGCCCAGGTCGTAAAACCGGCGGAGAAAATCGACTCTATCAAAATCGTGCAAATGGCGGGTCTTGGCGGCGCAAATCAGAGCGGTGTGGGCTCAAATGCTAGCAGCGGCGTTAGCAACGCGGGCGCTTCGCTATCCGATCAAATCGTAAACGCGTCTTTAAACTATAAAGTAAACGCGCCTATAATAGACGACCTAATGAAGCAAGTAGGCATCGATCTAAACGGTGGGATACAAAATATCGCCCAGCCTTTGCGTAGCGCCGAAAAGTTAGGTAGCGCCTCTGATTTAAAAGCCTCCGAGCAAAAGTCTAATGATGCCAAAGGCGGAAAATAGCTTAAATATAAGGCTCGTAAATCTCGCCCTCGTCAGTATGCGACGCGGCTATGGATTTTGAGCCTAAATTTTAAAAACTAGGCAATTAATGATAAATGCGGATAAATTTAAATCGCCGACGGTTTAAATTTATCTTGCGTTGATGTTTGGCTAAAGCTAGCTTAATGGGCTTGACATTCGGTTTAAATTTGGGCAAAAATCAAAACTATAAACATGAAATCCGCACGCCTCGTTAGGCGTTTTTAAAATTAGCCAAAAACGGCCAAACAGGGCAAAAACCGCTCGGTAAACGGATGCGGCCAAATTCTTTTAGCAAATTTAGCTTCATGGTTTTATCGCTATAAGTTCGCGACTGATTTTTCCAAATGACTCAAATGGCAAAGACTTACTTAAAATATAAAACTAAAATTTAGCATTAAATTTTATCCTTGCGGCGTTTTTGCACTCGGTTTCCTAAAATGGCTAAAATAGCGTTTGGGGTAAATTCGGTAAAACTCTCGTCTATAAATTTGCGGCAGTTTCTTAAGCAACCAAACGCTTCTAAATAGTAAATAATCAAAAATCAAAAAATAAACAAAGGCCTTCAAATAACGATTTATCGCGACGACATGAGGGCGATTTGATATTAAACCGCAAAGCGGCAAAAGAACCGAAATGGGTGGCTAAATTTATCTAATTCGTATATTTTTGCAGCTTTTCAAAGTCTATTATCAAAATTTCATGCGGCGTGATGCGCCTGATGACGTCTTCTTTTATGAGTTCGTTAAATGCGGTGCTGGCGCTTTGGCGCTTTAAGCCCACGAAACTAGAAAGCACCTTAAGCGAAAACGGTAAAAAGACGTATCTGTAGCCGTTTTGGGTCAAATTTTGCTCTGCGGCAAGCTCGATCAGGAAGTTTGCTATGCGGCCTTTTGCGCTTTCAAAGAGTATGGATTTTATGATTTGGTGTTGTAAAAGCGCGATATTTGCGAGCGAGTCGGCATAGGCCTTTGCGAAACGCTCGTTTTTTAGCAGTTCGCCGACGTCGCGCACGTCGATAAAGTAAATTTCGCTATCTTCTAAAATCTCCAGCGCGCAGGCGTCGCTTAGGATCGTGATGTTGTCTTTTTGCAGGTTATAAAGGATAAATTCCTCGCCGTCCTCGAAAAACGCGAGCTTGCCGGAGCCGCTTTTAAATATCGCGACGCTGATGCCTTCAGCGTAAACCGTGCTGCCTTTAGTTAGGACGCGGCGGTTAAATTTAGCGATTTCGTCATTGCTTAAAGATGAGACGACGTTCGTTTCTAGTAGTCCTAACCTTGATCTTTTCACGTTTTTACCTTAAATAAACTCGTATTTTAGCCTACGCAATATTAAATAACATTAAAATTTATTATCCCGCGAGTAAATGACGCCTGAAGCTAAAAAGCAGACCGACAAAAAGAACAAAATTACGTATCCTTAAATAAATTTTTTAATCTTTAAATCAAATT
>CAUSIL010000186.1:0-4158 GCA_963531395.1 uncultured Campylobacter sp. | reverse complement strand
CAATCTTTAAATTTAATTTTTATTACATTAAATTTTAAAACAAACTTTAAGTATTAAGATTATAAAATACGTCCAATAAATAAAGTTAAGTTTTATTTAAATTTATAATGGAGGTTAGAAAGCCCGTCATGGAAAACACGAAGAAAAAAGCATCCATCTGGGTCATTCTTTTGTTGCTATCGTTTGGAGTGGTTATCGGTCACGGACTATACACTTTTTACTATGCCAAGGGATTTTCATACTTTAGTCCGGATCCTGCAGCCTGTAAAAACTGTCACGTGATGAATCAAGTCTACGAAAGCTGGTCAAGAGGCGGACACCAAAACGTCGCTACCTGTAACGACTGCCATTTGCCGCATGATTTTATAGGATATTGGATCATGAAGGCTCAAAGCGGCCTAGGACACGCGTATGCCGTTACTTTTAAAGACAATCCTTACGCATTTACCGCAAACGAAAAAACAAAAAGAGTCGTTCAGGAAAACTGCATGGACTGCCATAAAGAGTACGTCTCAAACGTTATCGATCCGCGCGCTATAGGAGCGGCAAAACCGTTTGATAAAAATCTCAAAGAGCATCAAGGCAATTCTAGCGAGCCTTTAAGATGTGTATCTTGCCACCGCGAAGCGGGACACGCGCATAACTTTTAAAATTTAACAGGAGGATAAAATGAAAAACAAAGTGTTGTATGTAGCTACTTTCTTAGTGGCTGTCGTACTCGGTGCGGCTATGTTCGCGCTTTTTACGGATATCGGCGCTAAAAAAGCCGAAGAAAAGATGTATCCGCTAATGCTCAATAAAGTAAGCGAACTTGAGCCTGATTTTGAAAAATGGGGCGCAAATTTCCCAAATCAGCTCGATGCTTACAAAAAAATGGAGCATAAAAGCGACGCAAATCCAAAAGGAAGCGAATTTATAGAAACGGCTTTCGGCGGCGATTTACCTTATAGCAAGATTATTCGCTGGCCTGCGGCTACAGTGTTTTGGAACGGCTATGCATTCGGCGTAGATTACAGCAAACCTAGAACTCACTACTACTCTCAGATAGATCAGATCGAAACCAAAAGAAACGATAAAGAGTATCTAAACGCTCACGGGCTTCCTGCATTTAAGGGTCAGCCAGGATATTGCGTCAATTGCCACACCGGATATTTAACCGCGCTTCAAGTTGATGGCGATTATAACCTAACTGCCGATCCTACGCCTGCTGCAACTAAGCCTATGCCGTTTTTCGACGTAATGCCTAAAGAGGAAGGCGAAAAGAGAAAAGCCGCGTGGACGAAGATGAACTCTATTCCGTATTTTGACGTCATGAAAAAGATCGCGGCTAAACACGGCGAGAGTATCCACGGGTCGCATCTAGGCAGCACCTGTGCGGACTGCCACCACCCGGACGATATGAGCCTAAGAGTAACAAGACCCGCATTCGTAAACGCAATGGTCGCTAGAGGCTACCAAGCCGACGCAAAAAGCGGTATAAAGGCCACCAGACAAGAGATGAGAAGCTATGTTTGTATGCAGTGCCACGTAGAATACTATCCTGCAGGCAAAGAATCCGTTTTAACCTTCCCTTGGAATTTCTGGAAGAAAGACGAGCCGTTTAAGATCGAGAATTTCGACCAATACTATGACGATCAGTTAGCCAAAGAGGACGGGTTTAAATTTGACTACATCCACAAAGATACCGGCGCTAAAATCATCAAGATGCAGCACTCAGAAGCTGAGCTAAGCTCAACCGGTATCCACGGAAGAAGCGGCGTAACGTGCGCAGACTGCCACATGCCGTATAAACGCGCCGGAGCTCAAAAGATCACCGAGCATGAAATTTTAACTCCGCTTGCCGATATAAACGCGGCTTGCAAAACTTGCCACCCGCAAAGCGAACAAGTGCTAAAAGATAGAATTTCATTCGTACAAAATCGCCACGCTTACGAGCTAAGAAACTGCGAAAATGCGCTACTTTCTTTGATCCAAGACATAAAAACGGCCAGAGCCGAGCTAGCTAAGCATGAGAAATTTGCTTCGATCGCCGATGAAAAAGAGAGAAAAGAAGCTATCAGTAAGGCTCTTGAAAAGACTCTTTACTTGCACCGCAAAACTCACATCCGCTGGGACTTCGCATTTAGCGAAAACAGCTACGGCTTCCACGGAGACGAAGAGGCGGCTAGAATCCTAGGTCAATGTAAAGAATTTGCTCGCCAAGGACAAACCGAGCTAGTTAACGAGCTTGCGCCTTACGGCATCAGCATCAAGCTAACTCAAGAGGCTACCCCGGTTCCTGCGCCTGCTTCTTTAGGACATAAATATCCTATCGGCGTAGCGCCTACCGAAGCTATGAAAAAAGCCGACGAAGACGTTAAGAACCTAAATTTTAAATAAACCCCAAAACCCAAGGCCTACGGGCTTTGGGTTTTTTAAATTTACGCATTTACCTTTCAAATTTTAAAATCCGAATTTTTCTTATAAATTTAAATTTTATTGTTTATTTAGCCGTTTTAGGCGATAATTCCCGTTAAATTTAAAGGGTAAAATATGATTAAAAAATTTATTTTTGCGGCGTTTGCGGCGAGCCTCGTTTTTGGCGCGCAAGAACTTGCGATAAAGACAAAGCCTTCGTCAAATTCGCCGTCGAATTTAGAGACGAATCTGGAAGAAAGGGACGAATCGCAAAGGCGCGTAGACGAGTGCATGCAAAAAGATAGCTCTACCGCCGGTATGGTAGGGTGTATAAAAGCTGAATTCGCCGTCCAAGATAAAATTTTAAACGAAAACTATAAAAAGGCTATGAGCGTACTAAACGAAGAAAATAAAAAAATCCTAAAAGATATACAGCGTAAGTGGGTTGCTTATAAAGAGGCCAAATGCGCTTTTTATCCTCCGCAAGGAACGATTTATCTCGTAATAGCGGCCGATTGCTATTTGCAGATGACTAAAGGGCGCGCGGCTGAGCTTGCGTACGTAGCCGAGGAATTTGAGGGTAATCAGTGAAGCTACTTGTCTCTTGTTTAGAGGCTTCTGCAAATTTGCACTTCGAGCAGGTTTTAGAGCACCTACCAAAGTGCGAATTAAAAGGCATTTTTGATGAGAAATTCGGCGAGCCTTTTATGCCAAGCTCGGAGTTTTCCGCGATGGGCTTCGTGGAGGTTTTGCCGCTTTATTTTAAGGCAAAACGCGCAGTAAAAGAGATGACTCGCCTAGCTGAGCAGTGCGATGCCGTGCTGCTCATTGATAGTCCCGCCTTTAACCTGCCGCTAGCTAAGGCAATCAAAGAAGCGGGCATCAAAACGCCCGTAACCTACTACATCTTGCCGCAGGTGTGGGCGTGGAAGGCTGGGCGCGTGGCGAAGGTCGAGGCGTACTGCGATCATTTGGCGTCGATTTTGCCCTTTGACGGGATGTATTTTAACCGATCGCGCTACGTCGGGCACCCGCTGCTTGACGAGCTAAGAGTACGAAAAAACGAGCTTTTACAAAGCGGCAAGATCGCCTTTATGCCCGGATCCCGCCGCGCCGAAATTTCGCGGTTGATGCCGATTTTTCGCGAAGTAGCGAGCCGTATAAAAGACAAAGAAAAACTGCTCGTCGTGCCGCCTTTTTTGGCAAACGATATGCAAATTTACGGCGACGTGAGCGGCTTTAATGTGGTTACGGACGCTCCGCGCGCGCTTTTGCAAAGCGAGTTTGCCTTTATCTGCTCTGGCACTGCGACTCTGCAGGCCGCGCTCGTGGGCACGCCGTTTGTTCTAGCTTACAAGGCAAAGGCAATCGATATAATGATCGCGCGGATGTTTGTGAAGCTGCGCCATATCGGGCTTGCAAATATAATGTTTGATTTTATGGGCGAAGAGGCGCTGCACGAGGAGCTACTGCAAGAGGAAGTAACGCCCGGCAATCTAATAAAAGCCTACGAGAGCTGCGATAAAAAGAAATTTATCAAAGGCTGCGAAAGGCTGCGAAGATACTTAAAACACGGCTCTGCCGCAAACGTGGCGCAAATTTTAACAACTAAAAAGGATGAAAAATGACCGAACCTATGACGCTTTTTGGATATGAAAAAATCACGAACGAACTAAAAAACCTAAAGACGATCGAAAGGCCCAATATCGTCGAAGAAATCGACATCGCGCGCAGTCACGGCGATTTAAAAGAAAATGCCGA
>CAUSIL010000185.1:0-4166 GCA_963531395.1 uncultured Campylobacter sp. | reverse complement strand
TTTTTATAAAGGATAAAATTTGAAACTAATCAGCTGGAACGTAAACGGACTGCGCGCGGTCGCGGCTAAAGACGGTTTTGCTTGGCTAGAACAGCAAAAGCCCGATTTTTTGGGCCTTCAGGAGATAAAGGTGCGCGAGAGCGACGTGCCTGCCGAGATTTATAAGCTCGGATTTAACGAAATCAGCGTAAATTCGGCGGCAAGGGCGGGGTATTCCGGCGTGATGAGTCTGGCTAAATTTAGCTCCGTTACGCAAAAAGCGGCGTTTTTCGACGACGACGAAGGGCGGGTTTTGGAGCATAGATTCGGCAACGTCGCGCTTTTTAATATCTACTTTCCAAACGGCCAAAAGGACGAGACGCGCCTGGCCTACAAGATGGACTTTTACGCTAAATTTTTGGCGTATATAGAGGAGCTCGTAAAGCAGGGCAAAGACGTGATATTTTGCGGCGACGTAAACACCGCGCACCGCGAAATCGACCTCAAAAACCCCAAAGCAAACGCCAAAACCTCGGGCTTTTTACCCATCGAGCGCGCGTGGCTGGACGAGGTCGTCGCACGCGGCTTTATCGACACCTTTCGGCACGTGCGCGGCGACGAGACGGACGCGTATTCGTGGTGGAGCTACCGTTTTAACGCCCGCGCCAAAAACGTCGGCTGGAGGATTGATTATTTTTTCATTTCATCAAGCCTCAAAGACCGCCTAAAAGACGCGTTTATCCTAAGCGACATCATGGGTAGCGATCACTGCCCCGTCGGTATCCAGATCGATCTGGACGGGCTTTGCTAAAAGAAATCTCGCTTTATTTCGCGGCGGCGTTTTTTGAGATTTTGGGCTGCTTTAGCTTTTGGGCGTGTATTACAAAAGCGCGCTGTTTTTGGGGTTCGGCGGGCATCGCTCGCGATGTTTGCTTTTATTTTGACGCGGGTAAATTTAGACTTCGCTGGACGCGCTTACGGCGTTTACGGCGGCATCTATATCGTCTCGTCGCTGCTTTGGCTGCATTTTGTAGAAAAGCAAACATTCACCAAATGTGACTTAATCGGCGGCGCGATTTGCCTGCTGGGCGCTTGCGTGGTGCTTTACGGCGGCAGAGGGTAAATTTAAGAGAAATAACCAATTAATAAAGGGGTGGATTCGTATGCGATTATTTATTTATCAAAACGAGCTTAACGCCATTTGTTTCGACAAGTATTTTAGTTACTTAAATAGCATCAAAAATATAATCGATAAGCCTATATACGATTTTTTGAAGACGCCAAAACTTAGTCGCCGACCAAGCCACGCTAATTACGATAGCTTTTTCCATTCGCCTAGCGAGTACAAAAAAGGATTACGAAAAAGAGTTAAGATTTCATCTTTTAAATCTTTATTGACTATTAACGTATTTAAATAGCAATAATCTCTAGTTAAAAGGATATCTCTATGCGAGTCCGTATAAGCCGCCGCCGACAAACCTTGTTTCGGATTAGCTAAATCCGGATAAACGATCTCTTCTTTTATTTTCCAACCGATGATTCTTACTAGATAAAACGCCTCGTCGGTAAGCAAATTTCCTTTCGTATTTACCAGATACGCGATACTCTTGTCAAAATTATAATCAAACCCGTTCTTTTCTAAAAAAGATAGTAGTCTTTCTGAAACGATATAAAAATCCAGGCCGTAAGGCAAGAAATCAAAGCTAATATTTTTTATCGATTTTATACATATAGTTACGTCTTCGGGCATAGGATGGATATTATCGTTTATACCGGTATCGACCCATTCGTAGCTAAAAGGCGGATGCGTCTTTTTAATATTAAATTCCTCCAAAATGCCTATCTGATCGCAAAACGGTATTTTTAGTTTTTCTCTTTTTTCGTTATTTTTAACGGGATAGCCCCAAACAAGGATATTTTTCATTTTATCGATCAAATCCTCTTGCTTGCTAATTATTTTTTGCAATTTTACCGAATCATAGTTTCTATCGCTTACGCCGCTTATTGGCCTTTAAATTATTCGCGCTTGCGTCTTTATATACCCATAACTCTTTAAAAACGAAATCATAATCTAAAAAATCGGTTAATTCGGAAAAATCGTCGAAATCTTGCGGCAAAGGAAAACCGATACCCCAAATCCTATCGACCGCAACGAATCCGCCCCAAGCGACCTGCTCGGTCGTATTTTGCAAGATATCCGCTACGCTCATCCCAGCCCAAATGCGCCCTTTTGACGTTTTATAATATCCGTTAAAATTTACGCCGCACGAGATAAGGGAAATTTCAAAATTTATAGGGTCGAAATAAATATCCAAAAACGATTCTTTTATTTTTATGCAGTTATCGCGTATATCGCTTATTTCGTAGCCTAGTTTGTCTAATTTGCCAAAGATATCATTAACGTTTTCGCCCAAAAATATACCCCCGACTCCGACGTTTGGAGCGATGACGTCGTCTAAAATTTTCATTTCGTTTGCGCCGGTTTTAGTCTGCATGCGTTATTTTGCTTCATTTTTTGCCGTATTTTGCCTTTAGTAGGTCGTGAAGCTTACTCCAAGTGTGCGAATAATGCCCCCTGCTTTCAAAGCCGCAGCCGCTGATTTTGCTCTCTAGTATAGGCGTTAGATCTCCGTCTGCTACGTATTTAAAAAAGAATTCTCGCAAATTCGGAAAATTTGCTAAAAATTTTAAATTTTCCGCGTTAAAGCGCGCATCAAAACGCTCTAGCGACTCTAGCCGCACGCCTTCTATCGCTGCGCTATTAAGCAGCCTGCATCGCTCGATATAAAGCCACTTTAGCTTTTTTAGAGCATTTATCTCGCTTACGTTAGTAAGCCTAGGCGCGGAAAATATAAACAAAAAATTTAGTTCGCTGCAACGCTTTATGCCGTCCAGGTTCACAATCCTCGTAAAAGCCAGCTCTAGCTGCTCAAGTCTTGGCGTATCACGGAAAACTGCCAAATTTTCGTGCGAGAGTTTTGAAATTTTAGCGTAGCGCAAAGTAGGCGGCAGGCGGTTAAATTTCATCTTTTTGTTTTGCGTCGCCTCAAGCGCTTCTAAATTTTTGAAACGCGAGAAATCAAGCCCGAATTCGGCATTTTCGAAAAATCGCAAAGCTCGCATCTCAGTGTCGTAAAGCGCCTCCGCGCCCTTTACTTCGCCGATTTTAAAATCCTTCCAAATCTCTAAAATCTCTATCTCGGGAAAGATTTCAAACGCGCTAAGATCAAGCGAGGAAACAACGCTAGGGTTGCCTGCTATCCTAACAACGCGCACGTCGTGTTCTTTGGCAAAGGCTATGCCCTCGGCTAGTCTGCTAGGCGGGTAGATCACTACCGTAGCATCTCTGCCCTGCGACGGCTTTGGGGCGTAAGGATAGCGCACATCGCCTTGCACGCAAGCATCTATGATTTTAAATTTTTCGCTCATAAAATTCCTTAAAATGTTTCTGCATTTGCCGTCCGCGTTTAAATTTACGCCGGCTTAACGATTTTAGCGCATTTTCGCTTGCGGTAAAGCCAAACTAGCCCGCTAAATTCTAAATTTAGCCTTTAGCTCATCTACAAAGCCATCATCAATAGAGCCTTTAAAGGCATTTTGAACGGTTATTGGATAGTTCATCGTAAAAAGCTTGCGCTCAAATTCTTTATCAAATCCATTCATAATAGCCATAGCAACGATCAAAACCATAAGTCCGATGCTCACACCAAGAAAGGCGAGCAAGGCGCTTAGAGCGATAAATGGCTGAGTTTTATCAAATCTTAAATATTTAAAAAGTAGGTACTTTGGTAAGCTTGTCATCAAATAGCCTTTAAAAGATTAAGGCGCTTTTGGCGCCTTAAAAGTAGAAATTTTAAGCAAATATGCCTTTTTTAGGGCCACTTTTGCCGTGGCAATCTTTATATTTTTTACCGCTTCCGCAAGGGCATGGAGCGTTTCTTGGTATCTTTTTTTCTGGCGTAAAATTTTCATCTTCGCCTTGGTTGTTGTAGCTTAAATTTTCATTTTCAGCATTTTGACTAGCTTCTAGCATCATTCTAGCTTGCTCTTCTTGCTCCTCACGGCTCTTAAATCTCACAACTTGAAGCGTTTTAACACTCTCAGTTTTTAGCCTGCCAACTAGCTCCATAAAGAGGTTGTAACTCTCCTTTTTGTACTCCACAAGCGGATCTTTTTGGTTATAGCCT
>CAUSIL010000184.1:0-4241 GCA_963531395.1 uncultured Campylobacter sp. | reverse complement strand
AGCCCGGGCCGAGCATGTCTCGCTCGAATTTAGCCCAAATTTACCTGCCGCCTAAGCTTTTGCGGGTTAAATTTAGCTCAAATTTAACCCGCGTAGATCTGCTATTTTCCGCTTTTTTGCTTTTGCGCCAGCTCGGTATAGTAGTCGATTTGCTCGCGTTTTAGGATACGGATGAAGTTCGTGCTGCCTGCGACTCCCGCAGGATAACCGGCCGTCATGATATAGGACTTGTCGCGGCTAACAAATCCCAGCTCGGAGGCTTTTTTGATGGTGTTTGCCACGAGTAGATTAAGGTCGTCTCTACCCAGTACGAAAGCCGGCGTCACGCCCCATGCCAGCGTGAGCTGATGGGCGGTCTCCTCGTCGTGCGTGATAGCGATGATGTCTTTGTTTGCGCGGTATCTGGCCATCTTTAGAGCCGATTTGCCGGAGCTTGTTATCGAGATGATGCTTTCTACGTCCAGCTGTACGGCCAGCCTGGCCGAGCTAGCCGCGACCACGTCTATGTCGTCGTAGCGCTCGAATTTATCGAATTTATTAAACGGATAAATCTGCTGCGTTTGGACGATGGTGTTTCGCATCGCCTGCACGACGGCGACCGGGTTTTTGCCTATAGCGCTCTCTTCGCTTAGCATCACGGCGTCCGTGCCGTCTAGCACGGCGTTAGCTACGTCGCTTATTTCCGCTCTAGTCGCCGTTTCGTGTTCGGCCATGCTTAGCATCATTTGCGTGGCGGTAATGACGGGCTTTGAGGCTTCGTTGGCCTTTTTGATGATGAGTTTTTGGATGGTCGGAACCTTGTAATAAGGAACCTCGATACCCAGATCTCCGCGCGCGACCATCACGCCGTCGCTAGCCTCTATGATCTCGTCTATGTTTTCTACGGCGTCGAATTTTTCTATTTTTGCGTAAATTTTAGCCCGCGAACCGAAATTTTCTAAAATCTCGCGCGCTTTTACGATATCGTTTGCGTTTTGCACGAAAGAAATAGCGACGAAATCTACGCCGTTAGCCGCGCCAAATCTCATATCCTCGCGGTCTTTTGGCGTGATGACGTCGATGTTGATTTTGGTGTTGGGGAAATTTACGCCTTTATTGGAGTTTAGCGTTCCGTCGTTTTCGATGCGCGCTAGCACCGCTTCGTCTTTTTTGCCGCTGCCTGCGCGTTCTACTTTGGCCCTGATGGAGCCGTCGTAGAGGTAGATGTATTCGCCCTCTTTTAAAAGCGGCAAAATTTGAGGCTGATTTATGCTTAGTTTGTAGCTGTTTTCGCCCGTTTTTTCGCCTAAAATTTCGTCTTTATACACTTCAAGCGCGTCGCCGGCTTTTAGCCCAAAGGGCTCTTTTAGCTTGCCTACGCGGATTTTTGGGCCGCAGATATCTTGAAATATACCGATCGGGCGCCCGATTTTGGCTTCGACGCGCCTGATTTTTTCGATCGTTTCTTTATGGTACTCGTGCGAACCGTGGCTGAAATTTAGCCTAAACGCGTTTACGCCGGCAAGCGCTAACTGCTCGATGATCTCTTCGCTTTGGCTTGATGGGCCGATAGTGGCTAGGATTTTAGTTTTTTTCGTCAAATTCGATCCTTTTGTTAAAGTGCTTCATTTTACATCAAATTTGAAAATAAATTTACGTTTTTTCGGGCAAAGAAGAAAATTTAATATTTTTAAAGCGGCTTTAAATTTGCTTAAGTATAATCGCTAAAACTATTTTTAAGGAGTAAAGATGAAAAAGTTTTTAGCACTCTTGGCCGTTTTTGGCCTAGCGCTTGGCGCAAATGCCGCGGACAAGACCTACAAGCTAAAGCTAGCTAGCACTTGGGAGGGCACTACGCCTGTTTTGGGCGATGCGGCGAAAGAATTTAAGCGCGTCGTCGAGACGCTAAGCGACGGTAGGCTAGAGGTTAGGATAGACTATCCCTCTAAGCACAAATCTCCGTTTGGTATCCTAGATTTTGTAAAAGGCGGCCAGTACGACATCGGCTACACGGCGTCTTACTACTACAAGGGCAAGGACGCAAACACTATGTTTTTCACTGCCGTGCCTTTTGGTATGACCGCGACTGAGCTTCGCGCATGGTATGAATTCGGCGGCGGCAAGCAGCTAGAGGAAAAGGTATTCGACAAATACAATATCAAAGTTTTTCTAGCGGGCGACACGGGCACGCAAATGGGCGGTTGGTTTAAAAAAGAGATCAAAAGCGTAGACGATCTAAAAGGCCTAAAGATCAGGATCCCCGGCTTTGGCGGCGAGGTTATGGCACGCGTGGGAGCGACGATAAACACGATCCCCACAGGCGAGCTATACATGGCGCTAGAGATGGGCACGATCGACTCGGTCGAGTGGGTTAGCCCTGCGTTTGATATGGGCCTTGGCTTTCACAAGATCGCTAAATACTACTACACCGGCTGGCAAGAGCCGAGCGGTCAGACTCAGTTTTTTGTAAATAAAAAGACCTACGAGAAGCTACCTGCCGACCTTCAGGCCGTGATCGAGGCTGCGGCTAACGAGGTAGCTAGCATGCTAAATAGCCGCTCGTTCTTTGATAACGCCGAGTACTGGGCGAAGATGAAAGCCGAGTATCCTGATATCGAGGTTCGCTCGTTTCCGCAGGATGTCATGGACGCGCTTAGAAAAGCAAGCGACGAGATCCTAGACGAAGAAGCAGCCAAAGATCCGCTATTTAAAGAGATTTTGGACTCTCAAAGAGCGTTTTTGGCTAAGGCTCGCGAGTGGACGAAGATTTCCGAGTTCTCGTATATCCAAAAAACTACAAAATAACCTCTCGTCGCCTCGTTTTAACGGGGCGGCTATCCTTTTTAATTTTGCGTTTTTAATCTTTTGCTATTTCGTATGCGCGCTTTTGCGCCGCCTAGTAGCGGGTATTTTGACGCGGCATTTGGGATTAGATTTTAGCTTGCGGTTTTGCGGACCTTTGATTTGCTTTGAGTTTTTATGCTAAATCGCGATAAATTTAGGGTTTTGCCGCGTATTTATTTAAACCTTGTGCCGCGTAAACGACTCGGTTTAGAGCGGGCATTAAATTTGATTTGCTAGATTTGGATTATTTTTGCGGCGCTTTGGCTAGGATTTTTGGGCGTTGAGAGATTAAATTTTGATTGTCGCGCAGGTTTGGTTTTAGCCTCGCTCGGACAAAACAGCCGCCTAGTAAATTTAAGCTAAAGCCCTGCCCGGTACTTGCCGATTTAAACGACTCGCATTTCTTTCTTTAGGTGTAGCCGCAGATTAGTAAATTTACGCTCGTTAAGCTGAAATTTAACGCCGCCGCTAAGTAAGGCTAAAACGCGGACAAGGCAAACCGATGGTGCTTTATTTTTTGGTTTGCTAGCGTTTTACAGGTCGTTTGTCCGTAAAAATCCAAACTCGCGAGTTAAATTTACTCGCCGTCCGCGACGACCCGCTTTATCTCAAAAATCGGCTAAAGATTAAATTTAAACGGCAAACTCGGCGGCGGCGGGGCGAAACTCAAATTTAGAAAACTTACGACAGCGCGGCGGTAAATTTAAGCTTTGGCGAAGTGGGCGGACGAAAATAAACCGACAAGTACGGGTTGCGTGCTTAAATCACGCGGGGCTTAGATACAAATTTATCGCCGAATTCGGCGCGCCGCGGCTAAAATTTGCGCTAAACGGCACGCGGCAAACCTAGGCGATACGCGGACGGCTTACTTAGAGTCGCTTAAATTTAAAGGAGACGTAGACGAAATTCGCAAAACCTCGCCCGAAAATTTACAGCCGCTAGCGGCTTGGCAGAGTTTGTCTGTTTTAGGAGAGCTAGGCGCAAATTTAACGGCGCAAATAAAATCGCGAGATTAAAGACTAAATTTTTAAGAGTTTGATACCTAATTTTGCGAGGCGTCACCGGTAAATTTATAGCTCGGTTCTACTATCAAGCGCTTTCATAAGCGAGAGAAGGTCGATATTTTCGAGATTTACGCCTGTTGGTACGCCTTGGGCTATCTTGCTAAATTTAACGCCCAAATCGCTTAGCTTGTCTTCGATAAAGACCATCACCGCATCGCTACTAAGCCCCGGCGTTAGCGCGAAAATGATCTCGGTTACGCCGTTTTGGCGGATGATTTCGCGTAGTTTTTCGGTTTGCGTCTGTGTTATCTCTTCTAGCACGAAGTAGCGGCCGCGGTAGATCGCGCTTTGCTCAAAAACCAGGATATCTTTTGGGCTTTCGACGACGGCTAGTAGCTCACTGTCGCGAGTTTC
>CAUSIL010000183.1:0-4253 GCA_963531395.1 uncultured Campylobacter sp. | reverse complement strand
AAAAAGCCTGATCAAATCACGCTTTTTGATATATTTTCGGCGGTAAACGAGGGAGAAAACGACATCTTTAAAATCCACAAAAACTCGCCGCCGCCTTGTCCGCTAGGAGGCAGGATCGAGGCGCTTTTGACGCCTAAATTTATCTCCGCGCAGCAAGCGATGTTTGATAGCTTAGCGGGCGTAAATTTGCAAAATTTGCTAGACGAGCTTGGCGTAAAAAGCGTCGCCGAAATTTAAATTCACGGCAAACTTTTTCTTTGTTTTCTAATAAATTTATATATTTTAAAATATAATTCGTAAATTTAATCAAAGGAGTTTCAAAGTGGAAGCAGACGTAAAAACCGTCAAATCAAAAAGCCTAATCAGAAGGTATTTTGAGATAAATTTGCTCTATAAAATTTTAGCCGGGCTGATTTTAGGAGCGATATTTGGCGCCATATTTCAAAACGCAACCGGCGCTATCGCGGTACTAGAGCCGTTTGGAGATATATTTATAAGACTGCTTAAGATGATCATCGTGCCTATCGTTACGGCTTCGCTCATCGTGGGCTGTAGCTCGATTGCGCCGTCTGATCTGGGTAGAGTAGGGGCGAAGGTGCTGCTATTTTACCTTGCTACCTCGTTTTTTGCGATACTTATAGGCCTTGGCGTGGGGATATTTTTAGAGCCCGGAGCCGGCCTTGGTATCACGGGCGCCGCGTCTGCGCAGGCTAAAGCGGCTAATGCGCCTTCTATGTCGCAAATTTTAGTAAATCTTTTCCCGACTAACCCAATAGAAGCGATGGCAAAGGGTGAAATTTTGCAAATCATCACCTTTAGCCTATTTTTCGGCGTCGCGCTTTCGTTTGTAAAAGACAGCAAGGACGAGAGGTTAAGTAAACTGGGCCATCTCATCTACGACGTATTTGACGGGATAAACCACATAATGTTTAAAATCGTTAGTTGGATAATGCAGTACGCCCCTATCGGCGTTTTCGCGCTGATTTTTATCGTATTTTCAAAGCAAGGCGTAAAGGCTTTCGGCCCATTGCTAGGCGTCACGATTAGTACGTATATCGGCTTTATCGCTCACGTAGCGCTGATTTTTACTTTGGCTTGCCTAGCTATAAAAATCAGCCCTTTGAAATTTCTAAATAAGGTAAAATCTCCGATGATAACGGCATTTGTTACCAGAAGCTCGGGCGGAACGCTGCCTATATCGATGAAAACCGCGGATGAAGATATGGGGATACCGAGGCAGATTTACGGCTTTGCCCTACCTGTCGGAGCAACCGTAAATATGAACGGCACGATCATATATCTTGGCATCTGCGCGATATTTATCGCAAATGCCGTCGGAGTGCAGCTTGACATGGGAGCAAAGCTAACTATCATTTTAACGGCCGTCCTTGCCGCCGTCGGAACCGCGGGAGTGCCTGGAGCGGGTGCTATAATGCTTTTGATGGTGCTTGAATCAGTCGGTCTAAAAGTAGAGAGCGGAAGCGCCGTAGCCGCAGCGTATGCGCTGATTTTGGGAATAGACGCAATCCTTGATATGGGGCGCACGTCGCTAAACGTCGGCGGAGATATGTTAGGCGCGGTTTTCGTCGCTAAAAACGAAAATAGTCTTGATATGAGCAAATGGGAGTAGTTTGCGGCTAGAATTTGGCTATAATCAGATAAAAATTTAAAAAGGATTTATATGATTTTTATCGATGCTTGTTTGAAAAAGCCCACGCCTTATACGCCCGTTTGGATGATGCGCCAGGCGGGTCGGTATCTGCCCGAGTATATGCGAGTTCGCTCTGCGGCGGGGGATTTTCTATCGCTTTGCAAAGACTATGAAAAAGCAAGCGAAGTTACGATCCAGCCGGTTGAAATTTTAGGCGTGGATGCGGCGATACTTTTTAGCGATATCCTAGTCGTCCCGCTTGAGATGGGTATGGATCTGCGCTTTGAAAAAGGCGAGGGACCCGTTTTTTTTAATCCTATAAAAACCGCCGAGGATTTGGACGCTTTAGACGTAGATAAGGCGGTAGAAAATTTATCTTACGTTTATGATACGATCGGGCTTACGAGGCAAAATTTAAGCGCGGACAAGGCGCTCATCGGATTTTGCGGAGCGCCGTGGACGATAGCTACTTATATGATAGAAGGCGGCGGAACGAAAACTTACGCCGTCTGCAAGAAGCTGCTTTATACGAATCCGGAGTTTTTGCACCGAATTTTAGCTAAGGTTGCAGACGCGCTTACGCTCTACGTCAAGCGTCAAATCAGAGCCGGAGTAAATGCGGTGCAAATTTTCGATAGCTGGGCGGGCGCGCTTGAAGATAGCGCGTATATGGAGTTTGGCTGGAGGTATATCATACATATCGTAGATAGCGTCAAGGCTGAGTTTCCGGATATTCCGCTTATCGTATTTCCAAAGGGGATTAGCGGATATTTGGATCAAATTTCCGGAAATTTCGAGGTTTTGGGCGTTGATTGGAGTACGCCTTTAGCGCTTGCTAAGGCAAAACTTAGCCCTCGCTACGTCCTTCAGGGTAATATGGAGCCTACGCGCCTTTACGATAAAAAGGCGATTGAAACGGGCGTGGAACGAATTTTGCAGACTATGAAGGGCGCGCCTCATATATTTAATCTCGGACACGGCATATTGCCCGACGTCCCGGTAGAAAACGCGAAATACTTCATCAAACTAGTGCAAGAAAAAAGCGCAAGATAGCGTAAAAAAGGAGGAAAAATGAACAATCTAGGTATCAAATTTAAGATCATGACGATAGCTATCGTCGGTCTTTTAGGGCTTGGCATAATGAGCGCCTATATGCTAAACAGTATCGCAAAAACTCGCGCAAAAGCCGAGTATAGCGAGCAAATCGTGGATACGATCACGAATCAAAACAGCTTCATTCACGAGCTACAAAAGGAACGAGGATTTAGCTCGGGAGTACTAGCGGGCGGAGATAACGCAAAGCTACTGGCACAGCGAAAAAATGTAGACGCAGCGCTTGAAAAACTAGCCGAAAAAAGCGAAATATCTCCCGAGCTAGCTAAAATCCGCTCCGAGGTCGACCAAAAAGGTAGCGATAATCCAATCGGCCGTATAACGAATATTTTAAGAAAAGAGGTTATCGCGATAAACGGTTATAGCGACAAGCTCGAGCCTAGCCTCGTAGACGATCTAAAGCGCATCATTATCGTAGGCGAGATAAAGGAGTCTTTCGGTATCTTGCGCGCTACGCTAAATGGAGTCTTTACTAAAAAAAGCATAAGTAAAGAGGATTATAACAAGGTAGTTGCGCTAAATAGCGTCATAAACAAATTTATGCAAGATTTCGACGAATACAATCCTAAAGAATTTAGCGACGAATTTGATAATATCGCTAGAAAAAAGGCAGACTTTAACGATGCGATGAATATCATAAAAAACGTCGTAGCTACCGAGGATGCCTCTTACGATGCGACTAAATGGTTTTCAAAGATAAGCATCTCTATAGACGCGATGAGAGAACTTGAGCTAAAGCTGCTAGAAGGTATGCAAAAGGACGCGAAGCAAATAAAAAGCGACGCGAATACCCAGATGATCGTTAGCGTATCGGTTATCGCGGTTTGTATCGCGCTAATGCTGCTTGTATCTATCTTAATCGGTAAAAATTTAATCTCCGGCATCGACTCTACTAAAAACGGGTTGGTTAGATTTTTCGAGTTTTTAAACAACAAAACAGATAAAGCTCAGCTTCTAAATCGCGGCGGAAGCGACGAGATCGGACAGATGTGCGCGCTGATAAACGAGAATATCAAGCAAATCGAGGCGAATTTGGCGGAGCAAAACGGGTTTATCGTCGAGGCAAACGCATTCGTAAATCAAATCGGCAAGGGCAACTATGCGGCCCAGCTAAACGCAAATACCTCAAATCCGGCGCTTAGCCAGCTAAAACAGACGTTTAAAGACTTGCAAATCGCGCTAAAAAATGCTATAGCGGCAAATGGCGACGACGTGTTAAATTTGCTAGAAAGCTTTAAAAAGCAAGACTTTACTAAAAGGCTTGACGATGAGGGCAAGATGGCTACCGGTATCAACGCTCTGGGCGACGAGATAGCGGGTATGCTAAGAGCGAATTTGCAGCAGGCGCACACTCTTGAGGAAAAGGCGGAGTTTTTGGCTCGCTCGATGCAGCAAGTCACTCAAGGCGCTAGTTTGCAGGCAAACTCTTTACAAGAAAGTGCCGCCGCAGTCGAAGAGATGTCTAGCTCTATGAGCGCTATTAGCCAAA
>CAUSIL010000182.1:0-4260 GCA_963531395.1 uncultured Campylobacter sp. | reverse complement strand
AAACTTTAACCTCTGACCCCTCGCGCGCGTCTGGAAATACGGCATTTGCGCGAGGTTTTGACGTTTTCTTAATATATTAAAATAAGATATATGGCAAAACCGAAAAATCTACAAGGTGTCAGTCAAAAAAACAACTCCAGCAAAAGCAAAGCAACGTGTATTAAGGCACGGTGGCGGCTGTTTTTTTGTTTTTGTCTAGCTTCGCGGTGGATGCGAACGGCTTCGGGTTTAGTCAAGGGCGGACTTTTACGTGGCAAGCAAAGCGAGCCCGTAAAATCCGTTTATCTCGACCCTTGACTGCCCGAAACGGCTCGCTACAATTTTAGCGATAAAAGCAAAAATGCAGAGCGAGAAAAAATAGGCTCTATGCGCGCCGTTAGCTGTTCGCGGCGTGCATTAGCTTATTTTTTCGATACGAGCCTCAGCGAGTATCAAAGCGCCCGCCCGTGCCGTCTTTTATTGCTTCCGTATAACAAAAGTTGTATTTTTTTACGCTCCGCCGATTTCTCGCCTATCTCAAAAATACGGCTACGCTTGACCGAAGTAGGGATATGATTTGCAAAAAATAAAATTTTAGGATATGATCCTCATTACCAAAAGCGGGGAATGAATTAGTAACAAACTTTAAGCTTTTAAACCTTAAGCCGTTTAAAAAGGGTTAATTATCTTAGCCTTAAAATCTACGACAATGACTTAAAAAGCTTAAGTTTTCTACTATTTTATCCTACTTTTCGGCTTTTTCTTAAAAGAGTTAGGAAGATACTTAAAAAACTTCCTTAGTTATCTTAAAACGCCTGTGTTTTGGGGTTTTAAGTATCGTGCTCGTTTCCCTTCGAGCGCACCACTACATCTCTAAAAACAATAAATTCTCTATATTGCAAGTATTTACATTTAACTTAGCTTTAAATAATTCTAATTTTGCGCGCAACCATATTTTACATTCTATTAGAGGAAAGTGCGATGGAAAAATCTAAAATTATTACAGTTTTGGATAGTATTTTAATATCTAATAAAGCATAGACATTTTGCTTAAGTTTTTAAAAAGCCTGCTATACGCATGGATTATGAATAAGAAAAATTTTTCGCTTTTAGGGCTTACTGGATATCGTGCATGATTAATCCTATAAAAGCCGGCCTTGAGCCGGCTAAATCAAAATACGGGCAGGATCGCTCCGTCGTATCTTTTTAAGATAAACTCTTTCGTCTCTGGGCTGGTTGCGGCTTTAACGAGAGCTTTGATTTTCGGGCTATTTTCGTTGCCTGCTTTGACCGCGATGATGTTGGCGTACGGACTTTCGGTGCCTTCGATAGCTAGCGCGTCTTTTTTAGGATTCATACCGATATCAAGGACGAAATTCGTGCTTATGGCGGCAAGATCGACTTCGTCTAGCGTGCGAGGTATCTGCGCGCCCTCAAGCTCGACAAAATTTAGATGTTTTGGATTTTTCACGATGTCTTTTGGTGTGGCTAGCTCAGCGCTCTTATCTAGCTCGATAAGGCCCGCTTTTTGCAGGATGTTTAGCGCTCTGTTGCCGTTAGTAGGATCGTAAGCGATCGCGACTTTAGCGCCGTCTTTTAGCTCGCTTAGGCTCTTTATCTTTTTTGAGTAAAAGCCCAGCGGCTCAAGATGTATCGCCGCGGCGGTTATCAGAGTCGTGCCTTTTGTCTCGTTGTGATTTTTTAGATACGGCCAGTGCTGAAAGAAATTCGCGTCCAAATCGCCGTCTTGCGTCGCTAAATTCGGGATCGAGTAGTCGTTTATCTCTTTGATGACTAGATCGTAGCCCTCTTTTGCTAGGACTGGTTTGATAAACTCCATGATTTCTGCGTGAGGTACAGGCGAGACGGCTACTACGATAGTGTGATCTTTATCTGCTGCATAGAGGTTAAAGGCTAGCGCCAAACTTGCTAAAATTTTAAAAACTTTCATTATATTTTCCTTTTTTATTTTGAAAAACGACGCTAAAAAGGTAAAAGCTTTTACGCCGTTTTGTTTTTGGAGATTTTTCTCGACTATTTTCGGTTTTTCGTCAAATTTGAGCCCTAAATTTAAGCAAAACGCCTATGGCGATTTTTAAAGCTAAATTTTACGATGGCAAATCAGTCAAATTTGATGCGATCAGAAGCTCGGTATCACCGCGCCTTGGTAGCGCTTTACGATAAAGTCTTTAACCTCGGGAGTTAATATCGCTTTATCTAGAGCCTTGATTTTCGGGTTATTTTCGTTGCCGGCCTTGGTCGCTACGTAGTTGGTGTACGGGCTATCTTTATCCTCTAGGATCAGCGCATCTTTGGTCGGTTTGAGGCCGACGTCCAGGGCGTAGTTTACGTTGATAAATGCTAGCGTGACGTCGTCGAGAGAGCGGGGCGTCTGCGCGGATTCCATCTCTTTAAATTTGAGATTTTTCGGATTTTCTATGATATCTAGCGGGGATTTGTATTCACCCTCTTTAGCCTTTACGATGCCGGCTTTCTCGAGCAAATTTATCGAGCGCGTCGAGTCTGCGGCGTTGTTTGAGATAGCGATGATATCGCCGTCTTTTAGCTCGTCTAGGCTTTTTATCTTTTTAGAATACGCGCCCATAGGCTCGACGTGTACGCCCACGGTCGGCACTATGTGAGTGCCTTTGTCTTTGTTAAACGACTTCATATACGGCAGGCCTTGGAAGTAGTTGGCGTCGAGTTCGCCGTTTTCGACGGCGAGGTTTGGAATCACGTAGTCGTTAAAGATTTTGACGTCGAGTTTGTAGCCTTCTTTTTCTAGGATCGGCTTTACGACCTCTTCTAAAATCTCGGCATGCGGCACTGGAGATGCGCCTACGGTGATGGTTTTGTCGCTAGCATACAGGCCGCTAGCTAAAAGCGCGCCCAGAAGTATTTTTGAAAATTGCATTATTATTCCTTTTTTTGATAAGAAACGGCGCTAAAAAGGTAAAAGCTTTTACGCCGTTTTATTTTAAGAGCGGTCTCTAAACTAAATTTGGATTCATCGTTTCATTAAATTTGCCCGCGCCGCTAAATTTGAGCGGGCGGGGCTAAATTTGATTAAAACGTCGGGATTATCGCGCCTTTATATTTTTCCTCGATAAATTTCTTCACCTCCGGGCTCGTGACGGCTTTATCCAGAGCTTTGATTTTCGGGCTGTTTTCGTTGCCTACTTTGACCACGACATAGTTGGTATACGGACTATCTTTGCTCTCAAGCACGAGCGCGTCTTTGGTCGGATTTAGATTGGCGTTTAGAGCATAGTTCGTGTTGATAACGGCGATGGCGACGTCATCTAGCGTACGAGGAACTTGAGCGGTCTCGATCTCTTCAAATTTTAGCTTTTTCGGGTTTTCCGTGATATCAAGCGGAGTTTTTAGAGGGTTGTCGTTTAGCTTGATAAGACCTGCGCTAGCTAGCACGTCAAGCGCGCGGCTCTCGTTTGTCGGGTCGTTTGGTATAGCTACGGTGCTACCGTCTTTTAGCTCTTTGATATCTTTTATCTTTTTAGAGTAAACGCCCATAGGCTCAAGGTGAACGCCAACTGTTTTAACTAGATGAGTGCCTTTGTTTTTGTTAAATTCCTCAAGATACGGTAGGTGCTGGAAGTAGTTGGCGTCTAGATCGCCGTCCTCGGTGGCTAAATTTGGAGTAGAGTAGTCGTTAAATTCTTTGATCTCAAGAGTAAAGCCGTCTTTTGCAAGGATAGGTTTTACGACTTCTAAAATTTCAGCATGTGGAACCGGCGTAGCGCCTACGACGATTTTCTCGGCGGCATTTGCTGCGATTGTTAGGCTTAGAGCGACTAGAGAGTATTTAAGTAGATTTTTCATTTTATATCCTTTTTAAAATTTGGCTAGCATTTAAAAAAGGATATGAGCGGAGGCTTAAATTTCTTTTTAAATGCTTAGCGAAACTAAGCGCTTAAAAAGAAATTTTGCGCTTAGCGTTAGTCTTTCGACGACTTAAGTTCAGTGAAGCGACGCATTTCGCACATATCTGATTTCATTTTCTATCCTTTCTTTGTAAAATTAATTTCGGGATTTTATGCAAAAAAAGTTTAAAAGAAAATAAAATCAGACGTAAAAAATCATTTCTTTGTGATCTTATAAATAAAATTTCCTAATGATTGGAAAATTTGAACCATTATGATTAAAATCACGACGGTATAAAGCATGATATCCGGGCGAAATCTCTGATAGCCGTAGTTTATCGCCACCGATCCCAGTCCGCCGCCGCCGACCGCGCCCGCCATCGCCGAGAAGCCGATAATA
>CAUSIL010000181.1:0-4279 GCA_963531395.1 uncultured Campylobacter sp. | reverse complement strand
GGCATAACGCCGTGGCGTTTGTATTTACCGTGCCGATAATCGCTCAAATTTACTATTTCCTTCCTAAAGAGAGCGGTCAGCCGATATTTTCTTACAAGCTTTCGATTTTTTCATTTTGGAGTCTCATGTTCCTTTACCTTTGGGCGGGCGGACACCATCTGATCTACTCTGCGGTGCCTGATTGGATGCAGACGATGGGTTCTGTATTTTCGGTGGTTTTGATACTGCCGTCTTGGGGTTCTGCGATAAATATGCTTCTAACGATGCGCGGCGAGTGGCAGCAGCTTAGAGAAAATCCTCTTATCAAATTTATGATTTTAGGCTCGACGTTTTATATGTTTTCGACTCTTGAGGGGCCTATTTTAGCGATCAAGTCCGTAAACGCTCTAGCGCACTTTACCGACTGGGTGCCGGGCCACGTGCACGACGGTACGCTAGGCTGGGTCGGCTTTATGACGATGGCGGCGCTTTATCACATGACGCCTCGCGTATTTAAACGCGAAATTTACTCGAAATCCTTGATGGAAACTCAGTTTTGGATACAGACTATCGGCATAGTGCTTTACTTTTCGTCGATGTGGATCGCGGGCATCACTCAGGGTATGATGTGGCGCGCGACCGACGAATACGGAAATTTAGCCTATTCATTTATCGATACGGTGATAAACATCGTGCCGTACTACTGGATCAGAGCCGTGGGCGGACTGCTATATCTGCTTGGATTTTTTATCTTTGTTTATAATATCTACAAGAGTTTTGGCGCCAAATCGCTCGAAAAAGAGCCGCTAAGCGCGAGTCCTGCGGGCGTAAAGGAGGTTGCTAATGTTTAGTTGGTTAGAAAAAAATCCCTTCTTTTTCGCGGTTATGGTTTTTATATTTATCGCCTATGCGGGCGTGATTGAGATTTTGCCTGATTTTGCCAACAGAGCTAGGCCGCTAGAGGGCACCAAGCCGCCGACGGTTTTACAGCTTGCGGGCAAACACGTGTATATGAAAGATAGCTGTAACGCCTGCCATACGCAGCAAATTCGCCCTTTTAAGGCCGAGACCGATAGATACGGCATGTATTCGCTTAGCGGCGAGTATGCGTTTGATCGCCCGCATCTTTGGGGATCAAAGAGAACCGGCCCCGACCTTTGGCGCGTGGGTAACTACCGCACCACCGACTGGCACGAAAATCACATGAAAGAGCCGACCTCCGTGGTGCCGGGTTCTATAATGCCTGCTTATAAGCATCACTTTAGCAACAACGCCGACATCGAGACGGCATACGGCGAGGCTGTAACGACGAAAAAGGTATTTGGCGTACCGTACGACGTAGAGGGCATGCCAAAACTCGGCACCTACGAGGAAGCGCAAGCAGCCGCCAAAGAAGAAGCCGCCGCCATCGTGGAAGAGATGAAGGACGATGAGGTCAAAAAGGCCTTTGAGCGCGGAGAGATCCGCGAGATAGTGGCGCTCATCGCCTATCTAAATAGCTTAAAATAGGCGAATTTATGGATGCGCAAACTCTAAGAGATATCCAAGGATACGGAGCTTTTATCTTTCTAGCCGTGTGTGCCGCGCTTCTTTACGGATACTATTTTCATCTATATAGATCCGAAAAGAGCGGCGGGCGAGACTACGAAAGATACTCCGACCTCGCCCTAAAAGACGGTATCGACGAGGAAATTTTAGAGTCTGCGTCCATAGAGCAAAACGCTAAAAAGGAAAAATAATGCAATGGTTTAATTTAGAAGATAACGTAAATTTACTGGGGCTTATCGGAGCTATTGCTATCGTTTTGGCCACGGCTTTCGTCGTAAGTCGCTTGGTCGGGCAGATGAAGGTAGCAAAACCTAAGGCCGAACTTAGCGAGCATAGTTGGGACGGCATAGGCGAGTACAAAAATCCCGTACCGCTGGGCTGGGCTATAGTTTATGCGATATGCATCGTCTGGGCCTTGTGGTATATGATCGCCGGCTATCCTGTAAACTCCTACTCGCAAATCGGCGAATACAACGAAGAAGTCGCCACCGCAAACGCTAAATTTGAAAAGAGTTTCGCAAATCCAGACGCCAAGACGCTTCACGCGATGGGCGAGAGCGTGTTTTTGGTGCAGTGTTCCTCCTGCCACGGCATAACCGGCGACGGTATAAACGGCAAGGCCGCAGACCTTTCCAAATGGGGTAGCGAAGAGGGGATATACGATACGATAATGAACGGCTCAAAAGGCCTTGAGTACCCGATGGGCGAGATGCCTGCGGGTATGGCGGACGAAGAGGGCGCAAAAGCGATCGCGGCCTACATCGCTAAGGAAATTTCGGGTATAAAAAAGACTAAAAACGAAAATTTGGTAGAAACGGGCAAGGAGCTTTTTGCGACCTGCGCAGCCTGCCACGGCGAGGACGGCAAAGGCATGGAAGGCAACTCTCCTGATCTATCTAAATACGGCACGGCGTCCTTTGTCGAGGACGTATTACAACGCGGTAAAAAGGGCGCTATCGGTACGATGCCTAAATTTAGCGACGGCAGGCTAAACGCCTTGCAGCAAAAAGCCGTCGGCGAGTACGTCATCTCGCTTTCTAAAGGAGAATAAATGGAAAACACGAATCGAAATGTTTTTGGCCTACACGGAGTGACGGGGCTACTCATCGCGACCGGGCTACTGCTAGCGATCCTGGCGGCACTCACGTACTACGCGATCAAGCTGCAGCAAGAAGTCGCGCAAAAGCCTTACTCGCTAAACGCCTCCGAGCTAAAGATGAAAAGCGCGGATAACGCCAAGCAAGTGCGCGTAAAGGAGTAAATATGCAAGCGATTTTGGAAAAATTTATTGTCGCCGGACTCATTGCGGCGGCGGCATTTACGGCGTGGGCAGTGCTAACGCCAAATCACCTTTTTGTAGGATGAAATTTGATAAATCAAGGAGCGGAAACTCGGCCGCTTCTTTTCAAATTTTACGCCTAAATTTGGTCGGCGCGCTTTGCTTTTTGCGCGAAAATGCGCGACTCGGCCGATGAAATTTATAAATTATGCTAGCTCAAATTTGACCACGCTCGCTTTTTTTCGGAGCGTTAAATTTACAAGGAGCTTTCTAAATTTAAATTTGACTGCATTTCGCCGCTTCTCTGTGCTCAAATTTACAAATTTGACCCGCTCATTTTTTATTTTTTTGCTTTTTATTTTTTGCGGCGCGGCGACTTCGCAGGGTTCAAATTTGCCTCGCGAGATAGTCTTGGTAAATCAAAATATATTAAGCCCCGCAGTAAGCGAGAAAATCGCGGTTTTAGGCGAGGAGCTAGCGAGTAAAAGCGGCATGTTTGCAGGGGTTGCGGTTTATGAGAGCTTGGATGGCAAAACGCTAAAAGAAGCGGCCGCGCAGCTAAATTTGACTCCGCCTTACGCGCTTTTGATGCTTGCTAAAGCGGAGCATAAGGTGGAAATTTTCGCCGACGCTCAGACGCTAAGGCTTTTTGATAAAGAGAAAATTTTAAGCCCCTATCCAAGCTCGGGCTCTATTTTGCCGATACTAGCGTCCAAAAACGGCAAAGATATCTTTAATGCCGCCGTGCTAAACGGCTACGCGGATCTTGCCGAACAGATCGCCGCGAGCAAGGGCGTTAGCTTGCAAAACGCTATCGGTAGCCAAAACCGCCTGACGCTTGATGCGTTTAGGATTTTTATCTATGGCTCTATCGCGCTTGTCGTTTGCGTCGCTGCGTTTAGAAAATTTAGGAGGAAAAATGGCTAAAAACTACTGGCCTCACGCTATCGTTATCTCGCTTATTTTGATAGTCGCCTCCTGCGTAGCGACCATCATTCTGGCTGTGAAAAACCCCGTGGAGATGGACGAGTTTTACTTCGAGCGCTACCAAAACGTCGATGAAAATATAAACGAGATCGAGGCTAGCCAGCGCAGATTTGACGCCAAGTACGCTCTTAAATTTGAACCGGAATTTGACGGATTAAGCGGATACTTTAAGATTGTCGTCACGCCAAAAAACGGCTCGGTAGCACCAAATTTTACGCACGAGATTTTACTAACCAGACCCGCGACGAACGAGCAAAATCAAAATTTAAACGCCAAATTCGAAGGGCAAATTTTAAAAACGCAGCCCGTAACGCTCCCCAAAAAAGGCAAATGGCAAATTTTGCTAAAAATATCCGACGCAAACGACACGGGCTTTTATAAATTTAGCTTCGAGGCGCGCTAGTTTTCTTTGATTTTCAGCCGCTCTGGGTTATCATTTCGCCAAAAAACAAAGAGCCTCTATGCAAAATTTAGACAAACTTTATA
>CAUSIL010000180.1:0-4350 GCA_963531395.1 uncultured Campylobacter sp. | reverse complement strand
AGGGCTCGCGTATCATTTTGATAAATGCCAGGATTTCTGATAGGAGCTACAAAAGCTATCTAAAATTTAGCTTTTTTTACAGATATTTGTTTAAATTTATAGATAAAATTTACGCCCAAAGCGATCTAGATAAACAGCGCCTGCAGCGGCTCGGCGCTAAAAATATCGTCGTTAGCGGCAATATAAAATCAGCCTTTTTACCAAGCCCGAGTAAAATTTACGCCAAACCAAAAGAGCGCGCGATCGTGCTAGCTAGCACTCATGCGGGCGAGGAGGAGCTGATTTTGCGCGAGTTAAATTTGGGCGTAAACGATAAGTTGATACTCGTGCCGCGCCATCCGGAGAGGTTTGGCGAAGCGAGCGAGATGTTGGCTAAATTTGCCGAAAAAAACGGACTTAGTTTTGCTAAATTTAGCGAAACGAAAAATTTTGACGCGCAGTGCGTGCTGGTCGATGCGATGGGCGAGCTGGTAAATATTTATAAATTTAGCGATGTCGTCGTGCTAGGCGGCAGCTTCGTGCCAAACGTGGGCGGACACAATCCGATCGAGGCGGCTCAGTTTGAAAATGCGGTGATAAGCGGGGAGTTTATATTTAACCAAAGAGCCCTGTATAGCGCGGTTGACGGCATAAAATTTGCAAAAGCGGGCGAGATAAGTTTGCTTTTAAAGCAAAATTTACCCAAAGCAAAAATAGTCGCCAAAGGCGATGCGAGCGAGATTTTAAAAGATATTGAGGAAAATTTATGAAAGAAGAAAAAGCCTATAAGCTACTGGCGATCCAGGAAGGCATCTCAAACAACGAGGCAAAGGAGCTGATTGACGCGGGGCTAGTTAGCGCCAAAGGACAGAGGATCGCCGTGGCGCGCGCGATGATGAGCGCGGCGACTAAATTTAACGTGCAAAAGCTACCGCGCCCAAGCGTGATTTTCGAGGATGAAAATTTGATCGCGGTTGATAAACCGGCATTTTTAACGTCGGAAAAAGTGAGCGAAACTTATAAATTTCCTTTGCTTCACAGACTCGATAAGGAAACTAGCGGCGTGCTTTTGCTCGTGAAAAACGAGGAATTTCAAAAAAAAGCGATCGAGGAGTTTAAAAACTGCCGCGTAAAAAAAGAGTATGTCGCGGCGGTCAAGGGTATCGTGAGCGAGGAATTTAGCGTAAATGAACCTATAATCACGCTAAAAAACAAAGGCGGAGCGTTTTCTAAAATCTCGCCAAACGGCAAAGAGGCGTTTTCGCACGTGACGCCGGTGATGGTCGCAGGCAAAAAAAGCCTCGTAAAAGTCGAGATAAAAACCGGTAGAACCCACCAAATCAGAGTGCATCTAAATCACGCGGGATACGGGATCGTGGGGGATGAAAAATACGCTAAAAATAAATCCGCAAGAATGTATCTGCACGCTTATAAAATCGAGCTTTTAGGATATAAATTTAGGTCAAATTTGAGCAGTGATTTTAACAGGCTCGGTTTTGAAATTTCAAGAAATTTTGAGATTTAAAGAGCGATAAAGCTTAAATTTAATAAAATACGCGCTTTAGCTATAAATGTAAATAAAAGGTAGAATGTGTTTGAACAAATCAGCGAGTCGTTTCGTTTAGCCGTTAGTAAAATTCGTTTCGTAGACGATGAAAAAGCGCTAAATAACGCGCTTGACGTGCTTAAAAAAGCACTACTAAAAGCCGACGTTCATCACAAAGTTACCAAAGAATTGCTAGCTCTCATAGAGGCTGATCTAAAGCAAAGCGGGATAGGCCAAAAGCAGTTTTTAGACGCTATAAAGTCAAATTTGACGAAGGTTTTAACCGCGCCGGGCAACCAGGGCTTTGTCTTTGCGCCCGTAGCTCCTACGATCGTGCTAATGGCTGGCTTGCAAGGTAGCGGAAAAACCACTACGACGATAAAGCTAGCTAATTACCTAAAACTTAGAAAGAAAAAAGTTTTGGTCGCGGCGTGCGATTTGCAACGCTTGGCGGCTGTCGAGCAGCTTCGTCAGCTTTGCGAAGCAAACGAGATAGAGCTTTTTAGTATAGACAACGAAACCGATCCGCTAAACGTAGCTAAACAAGCGCTAGCTAAAGCAAAAAGCGGGCTTTACGACGTACTTTTGGTTGATACGGCGGGACGTCTAGCTATAGACGAAGCTTTGATGAAGCAGATAAAAGATATCAAATCAGTGCTCAAGCCGTATGAAATTTTTTACGTAGCTGACGCTATGAGCGGACAAGACGGCGTAAAAACAGCAAGTACGTTTAACGATGCGCTAAAAATAAGTGGCGTGGTGCTAAGTAAATTTGACTCAGACAGCAAAGGCGGCGTAGCTATCGGCATAGCCAAGCAGCTAAATATACCACTTAGATTCGTAGGTATCGGCGAAAAAGTCGGCGATATGGAGAGCTTTATCCCCGAGCGTATCGTAAGCCGCATAATGGGCGAGGGCGACTTGGCAACGTTGGTTGAAAAAACTAGCGCCGTGATAGACGAGCAAGAAGCAAAAAGAATAAATAAAAAGATTAAAAAAGGGCAGTTTAACTTTAACGACTTTTTATCGCAAATGGAAAGCGTCAAAAAGCTCGGAAATATGAAAAGCTTAATCGGTATGATACCAGGGCTATCAAGCGTGGCAAATCAGATAAAAGATATCGACCTTGATAACTCGAAGGAAATTTTACATATCAAAGCTATGATAAATTCGATGACTCAAAAAGAACGCGAGAATCCTGATTTACTAAACAATAGCCGGAAAAGGCGTTTGGCTGCGGGATCTGGACTATCTCAAGTAGAAGTAAATCGCTTTTTGAAGCAGTTTGAAAATGCATCAAAAATAGCAAAGAGGTTTTCTGGTAAAGAAGGTCTAAAAGGGCTAGGAAATTTACTAAACCAAGCTAAAAACTCTCGCCCTAATTAAAGGGCTTAAATTTGGCTACGAGCGTGGCTAAATTTAAGCCTATTTAAAAAAACAAAAGGAGAAATATAATGGCAACAGTAGTAAGACTAACGAGAATGGGACGCAAGAAAAAACCTTTTTATCGTATAGTCGTAACGGATAGCAGAAAAAGAAGAGACGGCGGCTGGATAGAGTCGATCGGCTACTACAATCCTATGATTGAGCCTGAGGTAGTAAAATTTGACGCTGAGCGCTTGGCTTATTGGAAAGGCGTTGGCGCAAAACTTAGCGATAGGGTTGCAAAAATAACTAGCAAATAATTTAAAAAATGGTAGAAAATTTTTTACTTGAATACGCTAAACTCATTGCCGATTTTCCAGAAAAAGTAAAACTTGAACGAGTTAAGCTTGACGATGATTTTACCGAACTAGTAATATATGCCGACAAGGTTGATACCGGTAAACTAATCGGTAAAGACGGCAGAACAATAAATGCGATAAAAACCGTTATTGTCGGCTATAAAGCTAAAGATACTACTTCATACCGCGTCACGGTAAAACACCTTGAATGAATTTGTAGAAGTCGCATTGCTTGGAAAAACCATAGGACTAAAAGGTTTTGTCAGGCTTCACAATAGAGGTGATTTCCCTGACCAGTTTAAGAAAAATACCGTTTTTTATGATACGGACGGTAGTAAACTGGTAGTCAAGAACTATAACCACGCAAATGATACGATTGTTTTTTATGGTTTTGAGGATGTACATAGCGCAAAAACACTCACAAATAAAACAATCTACTCTACAAAAGAAGAAACTAGAAAAAATTGCAAACTAAAAAAGGATGAATTTTTTTATTTTGATATCATCGGTTGTGAAATTTACGAAAATAACCAAAGGCTGGGCGAGGTAGAGGATATAGATGAGGTCGGGTCAAATCATCTATTTATTGTAAAAACCGATGAAAATTTGATTACCAAAGGACTAGAAAAAAGTTTTTATATTCCATACATCGACATTTATGTAGAAAAAGTCGATGTAGAAAATAAAAAAATCTATACTAAGAATGCTATCTTGATTTTAGAAAATTCCTGATGAAATTTACCTTTGTTACGCTTTTTGAAAGCCTTGTGCGACCTTATTTTGAAGACAGTATTTTAGGCCGTGCCGTAAAGGAAAATCTTATCTTGGTTAATTTTTTAAATCCTAGAGATTTTAGCGCCGGCAAGCATAAAAAGGTAGACGATTATATGGTTGGCGGCGGTGCGGGTTTACTTATGACGTGTCAGCCTCTTGATGATACTTTAAATTTTTTATTAAAAAATGAGCCAAGAATCCATACTATTTTTCTCGCGCCTGCCGGAAAAAAATTTACTCAAAACGATGCTAGGCGCCTAGCTAAAAAAGAACACATCTGCCTAGTTTGCGGTAGATATGAGGGCATAGATGAGCGAATAGTAGAAA
>CAUSIL010000179.1:0-4466 GCA_963531395.1 uncultured Campylobacter sp. | reverse complement strand
CTGACGTAAAAAAGCAAAGTATCACCGATAGCGTTGGCGGCGGCTGCTAGCACAATACTCACGGTTATGTCCATCTTGCCAAGATGAGCTAGCACGCCGGCTGCGATGATAGCGACCATGCCGCCTCCGAGCGAATATAAAAACACTATCACGTACCCATAGGTCGATAGCGAGGTTAGCATCTCTTGCAAATTCGGCCTTTAGTATTTCGATATAGCGCCCATTAGCGCGTTGTATCCGTAGCTATCGGTCTTTGGCGGCGTATCTCCGGTTTTAGCAAGTACCGCTCCCCCAAAGCTCGCGCCCGCGAAAAACCCGTCGTTGTCGGTGTAGGCGTAAATGTCGCTCGTAAAACTAAAATCGCTCACTTTCCCGTAAAATTTACCCGTATCGGCAAACGCAAACGATGCGTCGGCGTTTATCGTGATCTTGGCGTCTTTTATATCGGCTACTAGGCTATCTTTTAGGATAAAAAGCACAAGCGCGCTATTTTCGTAACCTAGCTGCAATCCGATACTGCCGCCGCTAATATCCACGACCATCATTTCGCTAGGCGCGTACGGGTTCCCCACGAGCATCACGCCCTTACCGTGCATACCGCCAAGCACGAAGCCAACCTTAGTAATGCTCGGAAAGATAACGACCGCTTTTGCGTTTTGAAGCAGAGCCTTAACCGGCGCATCGGGGTTTTTGCGCATCGTCTTTGTAAAAGAATTTGACGCGTTTAGCACGAGCTCGTCATTTGCGCCGAGTGCTAAAACGCAAAAAATCGCTAGTAAAATTTTTTTCATCTTTTACCTAAATTTGACCTATTTCGCCATTTCTACGGCTCTGGTTTCGCGTATTACGTTTACTTTGATCTCGCCTGGGTACTGCACCTTGCTCTCTATCTCGGCGGCTATCTCTTTAGCAACGAGCACCGCTTCGTCGTCGTTTATGAGCTTGGCGTTTGCGATGACGCGGATCTCGCGACCGGCATTTATCGCGTATGCCTGTTTGATGCCTTCTTTGCTTTTTGCGATGTTTTCTATCTCTTCGACGCGTTTTAGGAAGCTCTCAAGCACCTCTCTGCGCGCTCCGGGGCGAGCCGCGCTCAGAGCGTCCGCAGCGCAAACGGCGGCGCTTTCTACGCTAGTTGCTTCCTCGTGTCCGTGGTGGGCGTAGATGGCGTTTATGACGACGGGGTGTTCTTTGTAACGTTTGCAAATTTCAGCGCCCAGATCGACGTGGCTACCCTCAAATTCATGCGTCAAGGCCTTGCCGATATCGTGCAGCAAGCCCGCTCTTTTAGCTAGCTTTTCGTCTCCGCCCGTTTCAGCTGCGATGATGCCGGCAAGATGAGCTACCTCGAGGCTGTGCGCGAGGGCATTTTGTCCGTAGCTGGCTCTAAATTTTAGCTTGCCGATTAGTTTCATTATCTCGGGATGGATTTTGCTAAGGCCTAGGTCGATGACGATATTTTCGCCCTCCTCTAGGATCGAGGCTTCAAATTCTTCGCATACTTTTTTGTGCAGATCTTCTATCCTGGCAGGCTGTATGCGGCCGTCTTGCACCAAAAGCTCTATCACGCGCGTAGCAATCGCTCTTCGGTAGAGATTAAAGCTACTTAACGTGATAGCGTGAGGCATATCGTCGATGATGATATCTACGCCAAGCACCATTTCCAAGGTTTTGATATTGCGCCCCTCTTTGCCGATTATACGGCCTTTTAGCTCATCGTTTTTGATATCCACGACGTTTATTAGGCGCTCGGCGGCAAATTCTCCCGCAAATCGCGACGTAGCCTGCGCCAAAAGATAATTCACGCGTTTTTTAGCCTCGCGTTTAGCCTCCTCTTCGTGTTTTCGCACGATGTGAGCGATCTCGGCGCGGCTTTTTTCCTCTACTTTTTTTAGCACCTCTTCGCGCGCCTCTTCTTGCGTTAGGCCTGCGGCGTGTTCAAGTACTTTTAGCGCCTCTTGCAACTTGGCTTGATAGCTTGCTTTTAGCCCAAGCCCTTCCTCGTACATGCTTTTTGCTTCGTTTCGAGATTTTTCCAGCTCGGTTCTACTTTCGTTTAAAATTTCTTGCTCGTTTAGTAAAATTTGCTCTTTTTTACCGATTTCTTCAAATTTTTGCGTGTACTCTTTTTGCAGTTTTACGGTTTTGTCGTCGTATTTTTTCTTGGCTTCAAATTCAGCCTCTTGGACTTGGATTTTAGCGTCTTTTAGCGTGCGTTCGGCTTCAAATTCTATCGCTTTAGCCTTTGCTTTTGCCTGCTCTAAAAATATATTGTAGTTTGCGTCGTTGATTTTTTTAGCGATGAGATAGCCTACGCCAGCGCCCGCCGCACCTGTTCCTAAGCCGATTAAAATTTCTATCATAGATTCCTCTTTTTACGTAAATTTTACTCGGGGTTAGGTAAAAATCACAAGTAGCGTCGTGATCTTCGGATATGATTTCATTTGTAAAATTGTCTAAAATTTCAACGAATATCAAGGTAGGTCGGTAGGGCAAATTTGCAAAAAATCTATCATAAAAACCCTTACCGTGTCCTATTCGCGCCATATTTCCGTCCACCCCGAGAGCCGGAACTACGGCTACGTCTATACGCTTTTTAAATACCTTGGTGCTTAGCGGCTCTTTTACGCCGAATTTCGTCCGAGATATAAGCGGTAGCCTGGATTTTACCATTTCTAAACTAATACCAAGCATAAACGGAGCGAAAATTTCATACTTTTTGGCTAGCTCGCGCTTCAAAATATAAAAATTCGGCTCATAAGAAAGGGGGTTAAAAATCAAAATCCGTTTGGCTTTAAGCTCGGTTAGCAAATTTAAAAGCGGCTTAAACATCTTGTAGTGTTTCGCTCGCGCAGAAATTTGAACCTCTTTTTTTAAAATCCGTTTGGCGTCTCGCCTAAAATCTTCTTTTGTCAAATTTAACGCTCGTTTCATAAATTTTATGTATAATTTCTTCCAAATTTCAAAATTAGGAAAAATATGAAAAAAACTCTTCTGATTATACCATTTTTAGCTCTATTTTTAGGCGGCTGCGGCGATGAAAACAAAAGCGAAGCAAGCCAGACTAATACAAGCGAAGCAAGCCAGAGCGTTTCCGTTCCGAGTCAAAGCGCAAGCCTAGAAGTGCCTTTTGATCTAACGCTAATTGATGAGAGCAAGATGACGCTGCAAAAATTCGACAAAGGCTTTAAAGTCGAAGGCAACGACGAGGCGATTTTATTTAATTTTTTCGCCACCTGGTGTCCGCCGTGTAAGGCCGAAATACCGCATCTAAATAATCTAAACGATAAATTTAAAGGTAAGCTAAAAATCGTAAGCGTACTAATGGAAGATAAATCAAAGGATGAAATAGACGCGTTTATGAAAAAATATAAGATAAATTTCGACGTCGCTTACGGCGAGGGTAACTCTCGATTTGCCAAGGCTCTTGGCGGCGTGGTAGGCATACCCTACATAGTGCTTTATAAACCAAACGGCGAATATGCTACGCACTACGTCGGTCTCGTACCCGAAGAGATGCTAGAAAGCGATATAAATAAGGTGATCGACTGATGTTTGGTTTTTTAAAAAAAGGGCTTGATAAGACGCTAACGGCGATACGCTCGTCAAAGCCCGCCGATAAAAAAATCTCAAAGGAAATTTTAGAAGAGATCTTGCTAGAAGCCGATATCGCCTACGAGATCGTCGAAGAAGTCCTCTACTATCTACCGCCGCAAAACGAGGTTAAAAAAGACGACCTAAAGCGGCTTTTAAATACCTACTTCATATACGAAAATGAGCGCGAAGTAAAAAGCGCGAAGCCTTTCGTGGAGCTCATCTTGGGCGTAAACGGCGCAGGCAAGACGACCACTATCGCAAAGCTTGCGAATTTATATAAAAATGAAGGCAAAAGCGTGATTTTGGGCGCTTGCGATACGTTTAGAGCAGGAGCCATCGAGCAGCTACGTCAGTGGGCGCAGCGAACGGGCGTGCCTATCGTCGCTACGCAACAAGGCCACGATCCGTCTGCGGTCGCCTTTGACGCGATAAGCTCGGCCGTGGCTAAAAACCTAGACAACGTCATCCTAGATACTGCCGGTCGCCTGCAAAATCAAACGAATTTAGCTAACGAGCTAAGCAAGATCGTGCGCATCGCAGACAGAGCCTACGCAGGTGCGCCGCACCGCAAGATCCTCATCCTCGACGGCACTCAGGGCAACGCCGGTCTAGCGCAGGCAAAGGCCTTTAACGACATCGTGAGCCTTGACGGCGTCATCATCACAAAGCTTGACGGCACGCCAAAGGGCGGAGCGCTTTTTGGCGTCGCGCGCGAGCTGGAGCTGCCGATACTCTACATCGGCACCGGCGAGACGATGAGCGATCTAGTCAAATTTGACCCTCATGATTTCGTAGATACTATCGTGGATGAAATTTAAGCCTAATTCGAAGGCGTGAACGTTATTTTTGATTCGCGTGCATTTGTAGCC
>CAUSIL010000178.1:0-4470 GCA_963531395.1 uncultured Campylobacter sp. | reverse complement strand
ACGCGGTTAAGTCCGACCGCACCGATGAAATCAGGCCTCATGATAGCCGTACCGCACGCAGCTACGCAGATACCGCACTCGATGCAGCGGTCAAGCTCAAATACTTCCTGCGCTACTTCAGGCTCAACCTTTTCCTCAAGCTTAGAGATATCGGTCTCGTGGTCGGTGTGTATCCAGCTCTCCACGCGCTTACTCATTGCGTTCATCCAGTTACCCGTGTCTACGCTTAGGTCTTTTAAAAGCTTAAATACCGGCAAAGGCATAAGCTCGATCACGCCGTTTGGATAGTCTTTGGTTAGCGTACGGCAAGCAAGCTTTGGCGTACCGTTAACTAGCATACCGCAGCTACCGCATATACCGGCGCGGCAAACGAAGTCAAAGCTAAGATCCGGGTCAAATTTCTCGCGAATTTGATTTAACGCTATAAAAAGCGTCATGCCGTCGGTTTCTTCTAGCTCGTAGGTCGCGAAATGCGGCTTTGAAATTTTGCTTAACGGATTATATTTAAATGCTTTTATGGTTATTTTTCTACTCATATCCTATTCCTGCTCTTTCGTTTGGTGCTTTATATTTAGGCTGAAGATCATAGTGCATTAGCGCTTCTTGGATCTCATATCTACCTTTGCCTTCGGCTTCCATTTTAGCGCGGATCTCATCGACTTGCGCTTGGCGTACGGCGCTGTCCGGGTGCTCGATAATGTTACCCTTAGCTCCGTATCCGCGGAATGCCGGCGGAATTTCCATTTTCATAATATCAAGCGGCTCATACGCGATAGTCGGTAGCGTATCGCCCTCTTTCCAGCTAGTTAGAGTTCTGTTTAGCCAGTTTAGGTCGTCGCGTTTCGGATAGTCCTCGCGGCAGTGCGCTCCGCGGCTCTCGGTGCGATCAAGCGCGCCTTTTGCGATACAAAGAGCTAGTTTTAGCATCTTTGGTACGCGGTAGGCCTCCTCAAGCTCAGGGTTGCCAAATAGCGCCTTGTTTGTGACTTTGACGTCTAAAGATTGCTTATAAAGCTCTTCTAGCTCTTTTACCGCTACGGCTAGACCTTCGCCTGTTCTAAAGATCGCCACGTGCTCCCACATGATGTCTTTCATCTTGTTTTTGATCTCAAATACGTTAAATTTGCCCTCTTTCTCGACAAGGCTCTTTAGATACTCTTCCTCTTTTTTAACGAATTTTTCGATATCGTTAGTATTTATCTCGATCTCGTGTTTACCGCAGTAGTCGGCAAAATAATCCCCCACGATCATGCCTGCGACGACCGTTTCCGAAACGGAGTTGCCGCCTAGGCGGTTAAATCCGTGCATATCCCAGCAAGCAGCCTCGCCGGCGCTAAATAGACCCGCTAGCGTCGGACTCTCGCCTGTAGGCTTGGTTTTTATGCCGCCCATAGAGTAGTGCTGCATAGGAAGGATCGGCGCCCAGCCTTTACCGCGCTGGCGACCGTTTTCGTCGGTATATACTTCGGTGTCGGCAGGATCGATGCCGTTAAAGATTTCGCAAATTTCTTGAACGTCGCGTAAGTTTTTCTCGATATGCTCGCGTCCTAGGATCGAGATATCTAGCCAAACGTGATATCCGTACGGGCTAGGTACGCCCTTGCCTGCGCGGATATGCTCCATGATGCGGCGGCTTACGACGTCGCGGCTAGCTAGCTCTTTTTTCTCAGGCTCGTAGTCGGGCATAAAGCGATATCCGTCCACGTCGCGTAAAATTCCGCCGTCGCCGCGGCAGCCTTCTGTTAAAAGAATGCCTGATGGAACGATCGGAGTCGGGTGAAACTGCACCGCTTCCATATTTCCTAGCTGAGCTACGCCCGTCTCAAGAGCGATGGCCGCGCCGATACCTTCGCAAACTACGGCGTTTGTAGTGTGTTTATAAACTCTACCATAGCCGCCCGTAGCGATTAGCGTACCTTTTGCGACGTATGCCGTGATCTCGCCATTAACTAGGTCGCGGACGATCGCGCCGTAACAGCGGTTGTTTGCGTGGATTAGCGCGATAGCTTCTTTTCTGTCGTGGATTTCGACGTTATGTTTTAAAGCTTCGTTTGCTACGGCAAAAAGCATAGTGTGTCCGGTAGCGTCTGCAGTAAAGCATGTTCTCCATTTTTTAGTTCCGCCAAAGTCGCGAGAGTGGATGAGTCCGTGGACCTCTTCTTTTTCTACGATAGTCGTTTTTTGAGCGTTGATGATAGCGCTTCTCTCGCCTTTTGTTATACGAGTCCAAGGCACGCCCCAAGCGGCTAGCTCGCGGATCGCCTTAGGCGCGGTTTGACAAAACATACGTGCAACTTGCTGATCACAGCCCCAGTCGCTACCTTTTACCGTGTCGGCAAAGTGTACATCCTCGTTGTCGCCTTCGCTCATTTTTGAATTTCCCAAAGAGGCTTGCATGCCGCCTTGCGCAGCCGCAGAGTGCGAGCGTTTAACTGGGATTAGGCTTAAAACTACCGTACTTAGCCCTTTTTCTCCTGCGGCAACGGCAGCGCGTAGTCCCGCCAGTCCGCCTCCGATAACTAATGCATCATAATATTTTACGTTCATTTTTTAAAGCTCCTTTTCCTAAAGACTGATCCACACGAAATCGGCGATCAGCGCGATGACCGCGAGCACTCCAAAAACCGCAAATATCGCAGTTTTGGCTTTATTTCTTTTTGCGAACATCTCTTGTTTATTTACTCCATCGATGCTTATCCATTTGACATACAAGCGGTACATTCCCACGCTAGCGTGAACAACCATAAATACAAGTAAAGCGAAGTAAAAAATTTCTAATTGATGAAATGCAGCCGCTGATTTGTCGGCAGTGATGTGTCCGCCAAAGACTATATCCACTAGGTGCGCGCTGGCTGCGAAAAATAGCGCAAAACCGGTTAAAAACTGAAACCACCAAAGCGTAGTATCAAGGTGTTTCATACGGTCTTTATGACCCTTAAACATAATGTATTGTCTATAGTTTGCAGGAAATTTCCTCATCGCTAAAAACGCGTGAGCGATAAAAACGGCGAATATTACCGCAGCTATGACGTTAGTGATCCACCACGTAGCCTCGCCGAATAAAAATTTAGCCTCCGCAAACCCTACGACGGCGTTAAACGCGCCTTTACCAAACAAAATGGTAGAGGTAAAAACCATATGACATAAAATAAAACAGGCCAAAATTAGTCCCGTTATACTTTGCCATCTGTCCCAAACGGCAGGAGTACGACTTTTTTTCGTATCCGCTTGCCTACCTAAGAAGCCCTCGATTAGCCCACTCATGAGCCCTCCTATAAAATTGAGATAAGTTATCATAACTTAAGAGAAAATTAAATTATGATACTAGAAAAACGGTGTAATAGTATCGCAAATTACTTTAAAAACTTTTTAAAAATTTGTATATTTTTTATTTAAGATTATATAAAGTAAAATACCGCAGGCAAGCATTAAAAGAGATAAAATTTGTCCCATTGATAAATTTAAAAATAAGAAACCCAACCCGAAATCAGGCTCTCTAAAGAACTCGCAGATAAATCTAGCTAAAGTATAAAGCACGGCATAAAGCGCGATAAGCTCGCCGTCAAATTTCTTAAATCGTCTATAAATAAAAAGAATAGTAAAAACGACAAGACCCTCTAAAACGGCTTCGTAAATTTGCGACGGGTGACGCATCCGTCCAGCAACGTTGATCGCCCATGAGACGTCCGTGATACGACCGAATAGTTCTTGGTTTAAAAAATTTCCGATGCGACCGAAAAAATATCCAAGCGGAATGCTAAGCGCGACGAGATCCAAAAGCTGCCACAAATTTTGCTTAAATTTACGGCAAAAAGCCCATGTCGCTATCAAAAACCCGACTACCGCACCGTGATAGCTCATGCCTCGGATACCGACAAATTCGCCGTTGTGAAAGGGGTTAAAAATCTGCCAAGGATGAGTGAGATAATAAGCGGTATTTGGATCGTAAATGACGATATAGCCGAGCCTCGCGCCCAGTATCACGCCAATTTCCACCCAGAAAAAGTAGTTATCGAGTATGGAGTTTGAGATAGCGATTTTATCGCGCTTGACGATAAATTTAGCCATCCCGAGCGCCACCAAAAGCGCTAGGACGTACATTATCCCGTACCAGTGCACCTTGATGCCAAACAGCTCAAACGCGACGGGATTAAAATTTATATAAAAGTCGTTCCACCAACTCATCTAGGCACGACCCTGACTTTTAGCGTATTTTCAATACCGCTCGCAAAATCCTCGAAAAGATACCCCATCGCGCGGTAAAATTTACTTTTCGCTTCGCTTTGCAAAACGGGGGCTAGTTTTTTGGCGTACGGCAGCAGATACGAGCTTAGCAAAACGCCCAAAATTTCCTTCGTCTGCTCGTCTTGTTTTAGCTCGACAACGGAGGAGAAAAACGAAAGCTCGTTCGTTACGCTATCAAGCGCGCTGACGTTTAAATTCGGACTAAATTTGCATTTTTTATAAAAG
>CAUSIL010000177.1:0-4486 GCA_963531395.1 uncultured Campylobacter sp. | reverse complement strand
GGGAGCTATCGAGAAATTTTCCGAAAAAATGGGCGGACTAAAAGGGGTTAAATTTGCAAAACTCACTAGAGCTGCCGTTCCTCACTCGTAGGCTAGCAGATTTCATCCGCTTAGCTTGATTGGGCCAGGCGGATGAATTTTATATTTTATACTTATTTATTTTATATTTTTCTAGCGTAAATTTTATTTATAATTTACGCGGGATTTTTATATTTATCTGTTTAATACTCTTTTACGTTAAAACCGGATATTAATTTTAACCCGTTTAAATCGATGTTTTTATTTTTTAAAATTTATTCTTTTAAATTTGCCGTTATTTGATGTTAAATTTTTGCATATTTTTAAAAACTAAGCTTAAAATTTATCTCTCTAAGCTTCTAAAAAGCGCGATAATTTCTGACGCTTACCGCTTTTTGGTGCAAAGAAAGCAAAAAGCGGCAGATTTAAGCTTACGCATAGACGTGATATTGCGCCGCAAAAGGGCGATATTTGCGCGGTTAGAATTAAAATAAAAACGCTTATAAGCGCGCTTTAAGAACCGGCTGATTAAATTTTACGGTTTATGACCGTTTGCGCCGCTAAGCTCTGCCGCGTTTAAACGGCAAGTCAAAAACGCCGCTAAAACCGCGGTATTTTCGCTATTTCTTTACATTTTGATTTTGTTTTTGCTAAAATTGCGCGATTAATTTATCTAGGATTGTAGGGCAAAATTTTTTTAAATTTCGCTCAAAACGAGGAAGGTTCGGGTATATTGCCCATATTTGCCGCGATTTTTGCGAAGGTACCGCAAAAACGGATTTTTAGCAGATTTTACGACTATTTTTACGCATAGATACGGGCGCTGTTTTTGGCAAATTTAGCCTGCTAAAGCGTTTATTTTACGGATAAGAGGCGGACTTGCGGCGGCGTTTTTTAGGACTTGAGTAAAGCGCGAGATAGTCGAGGGCGGGCTATGCGGTGCTCTACTGGGCCGGACGATACAGGAAGATAAAATAAATGGAGTAGAAAAATGATGATATTTCATAAAAATTTTCTCGCAGACGAGCTTGCGAAGTGGCGAGAAGAAGGGCTAGTAAGCGACGAGGCGGCACGCAAGATAGCGGCTAGATACGATATAGATTTATCGGGCGCAAACGAGCGGCGAAGCTTTATTTTAAAGCTCGTAGCGTATCTGTTTTTGGCGCTTTCGCTATTTACTCTAGTGGGCGCAAACTGGGAGGAGCTGCCGCGCGCGCTAAGGCTGATCATCGTGCTTGGCATACTTGCGGCGGTAAATTTTAGCGGAGTTTGGGCGCAAAAAAACGGCAAAGAGACGCAGGCTACGACGCTGTTTTTCCTGGGTAACTTTTGCTACGGCGCGGCGATCGTTTTGGTCGCGCAAATTTACCATCTAGGCGAGCATATGCCAAACGGCGTGCTTCTGTGGGCGGTCGGAGCTTTGGCGCTAGCGCTTGCTACGCGTAAATCTATCATCACGCTACAGGCTCTTATTTTGGGGCTTGTTTGGTTTTTGATGGAGTTTGAGTTTAGCGGCGTTTCGCACGGATTTTTGCTCTTTATCGTAGCTAGTGCGGCTGTGCTTTGGCGCGATGATTCGCGACTACTTACTGGCGCGCTTTTTGCGAGCGTGTTTGCTTATATCGTCTCTTTCGTGCTTTACGAGCGGTATTTTCTAGCTGATTTGCGCGTGGACGATGCGCTTTACGGCATTCATTTTTTTGCGCTTAGCTACTGCTTGCTCGCCGTTTGCGCCTCGTTTTTGCTTGAGAGGGCGGGCAAATTTGAACTCGCGTTTTACCTTAAAACCGTCGGTATCGTCTGCGGCGCGGGCATCTTGTGCTTTGATATGTCGCTTTACGAGGATTTGCATTTTTCTCGTCCGTGGTCTTACGGCGCCCAGAACTACGAAAATGTTTTAAACGGCGTTACATTTTTAAAAAGCGTGTTTGGGGCGCTGTTTGCCGCATTTTGCGCGGCATCTTTGGGGCTTGCGTTTTATTTTAAAAAATACGCCGCCGCTATCGTCGGAGTGCTTTTAGTGGCTCTGCCTTTTATATTAGACGCGTTTGCGGGCTACGAGGAGGGCGTGTTTTCGCTCATCGGCGTTTGCGTCGCGGTCGCTCTTATCAAGCAAAATAACATGAAATTCGGCGTCGCGCTCATCTTTTGGGTGGCGTTCGTGCGCTATGTCGATCTGGTTGGCGATTACGTCAGCGCCAGCGCGCTATTTTTGGTATTTGCGCTCGTGGTGCTCGGGGTCTCTAGGATATCTAAAAAAAGGAGCGCGAAATGAAACTAAAGCTGATTTTTGCCGCCGCGGTATTTCAAATTTTAGCCGTGATCGCGATGCTTGCGTATGCGTACGCGCCGATATATTTTGGTAAAGAGATCTTGATACGAACTACGGTTTACGATCCGCGCGATATGTTTCGCGGCGATTACGTGCGCCTTAGCTATGGCTTTGCGAGCGTTTACGAGCTGGATAAAAGAGACTTAAATTTAAGCAAAAGGCAGCAGCTGCACGGTGCTAAAATTTACGCCGTTTTAAAGCAGGACAAAGACGGCAGGTATAAATTTGACAAGTATAGCTTCGAGCAGCCTAACGGCGGGACGTTTTTAGCGGGCAGGGTTGATTATAATACCGCAAATTTCGGCATAGAGGCCTTTTTTATGCCGCCCAAAAGCGCAAAGCAGATGGAGCGAGATATGATGGAGTTTAACGCCACCGCCGTCATCAGCGTGATGGATAACGGCAAAGCTCGTATCAAGGATATCGTAATAGAAAAGCCAAAAGTCGGAGAATCTAGCAAGCGTTAAATTTACGGGCGGCTAGAGGGGCTAAATTTGACTAGACTTACCCGAACTCAAATTTAGCCCGAGCCGTCAAATTTAACTAGGCTCAAATTTGAGTCAAATTTAAACCCTCGCCGCTACCGTAAAAATCTCAAAATATAAATAAAACGCAAGAAAATAATATCCGCAAGTATGAAACTAAAGCAATTTTTTAACATCTAAGAGTATAATAACCCCAAAAAATCGCTAAGGAGAAGCAAGATGTGTAAAGATTGCGGATGCTCGCTGGGCGGGCACGATCACGCTCATACTCACGCCGACGGCACGACTCACTCGCATGCTCACGATCACGGCGCCGAGCACGGACACGGCGCGGCTCACGAGCATAGTCACGGCCACGCGCACCCGGCGCTAAACGACAGCAAAACCGTCGAAGTGATAACGAAAATTTTATCCCAAAACGACGAAGAGGCCGCGCACAACCGCGCTCATTTGGACGAGCACGGGATTTTATGCGTAAATCTCATGAGTAGCCCCGGCAGCGGCAAGACAACGCTACTAGAAGCTACGATAAAAAGCGGTAAATTTAAAATCGGCGTCGTCGAGGGCGATCTAGAAACCAACCAAGACGCCGACCGCATAATAAAAGCAGGCGGCAAAGCCCACCAAATAACGACCGGACAAGCATGTCACCTGGATGCATTTATGGTGCACGAGGGGCTTCATCATCTGCCTCTAGAGGGCCTTGATATAGTTTTCGTAGAAAACGTCGGCAACCTCGTTTGCCCCGCTAGCTACGACGTGGGCTCGCACTTTAACGTCGTGCTGCTATCGGTGCCAGAAGGCGACGATAAGGTAGCTAAATACCCCGTTATGTTTCGCGCCGCCGATCTTATCGTGATAACTAAAACTTCACTGTTGCCGCATTTTGAATTTGACGTTAAAAAAGTCGTCAAAGAGGCTCGCAAACTAAATCCAAAAGTTGACGTCGTCGAGCTTGACGCAAAAACGGGCGAGGGTATGGAGAAGTGGCTGGATTTTTTAAAATTTAAAAAAGAGCTTAGATAATGTGCCTCTCAATCCCTTCAAAAGTGGTCGCGATCGACGAAGATAACGTCGCTACCGTCGAGACGCTAGGCGTGAGTCGCCGCGTGAGCCTCGATCTCATCGCCGAGCCCGTAGCCGTTGGCGAATACGTACTCATCCACGTCGGCTACGCGATGGAGAAAATCGATACGAAATTTGCCCTAGAAAGCATCGAAATCTACCGCCAAATCGCCAAAGATATGCAAAACGGCCAGATCGGCGCGGACGAAGGCGACGCGGGACTAAGCGCCATGCAAGCGGCGGCAAACAAACAGGACTCAAAGGAAAAAGCGTGAATCTAATCAATGATTTTCGCGATAAAGAGCTTATTTTAGCGCTTTCAAAACTCATCAAAAAAGAGAGCGTAAAACCGCTAAATATCATGGAAATTTGCGGCGGACACACGCATTCGATCATGAAATTCGGCCTGCCGCAGCTAGTGGGCGAGCATATAAATTTCGTCCACGGCCCCGGCTGTCCCGTATGCGTGATGCCAAGGAGCCGCATAGATGAGGCGATAAAGCTAGCCCAGATGCCAGGCACCATCCTGTGTACTCTAGCCGATATGATGAGAGTCCCGGGCTCAAGCACCAGCCTGCAAAAGCTG
>CAUSIL010000176.1:0-4505 GCA_963531395.1 uncultured Campylobacter sp. | reverse complement strand
GAGCCGGAATTTGTCAAATTTGGATTTTGAGGATTGTAGTTTAAATTTTGCGTCTTATTACCTGCTGCGTTCAAAATTTGCTCCTTTAAATCATTGCTTCTTTAGCGCTTTATTAATCGTTTTTTATCTCGTAAAACCCAAAAAATCATCGCTTTTTGCTGGTCGCGAGGCTTTCTGGCAACTCATCGCCGTTTTGCCCGCTCAAATATATCCTCAAAGCAGACTTAAATTTAGCTTAGCGATCTAAATTTAGCGTTAAATTTATCCTCCTAGGGCCGTTTAAATTCGCTACCCGCAACGCCTTAAATTTAAAGCTTTGATTTTAGTACCGAGCTGCGTCGCCGACTTTAACCAAAAAGGGTTAAATTTACTGCCGAACAAATCATAAATTTGACCGCCAAGCCAAACGATCAAATTTAGCCGAGTAGTCCAAATTTGGCGCGCCGAGCAAGCGAGCTCCGGCTTTAAATTTGCGAACTTATTTTGCTCAAATTCGGCGTCAAATTTACCATCGCGCTCAGCTCAAATTTACCTAAAATAGCCCCTTGAGAAGCCCTTTTATCGCATCTTTTTTGGCGTCTTTTTTCGCATCGCCCGTGGTGCCGTTTTCGTCGTCTTTGCCGAATTTCTTATCCAAAAATCTATCGAGCTCCTTAACCGCCTTGCCCTTTAGGTAGTCCGAGCCGATCGTGTATTTCGGGTTGTCGCTGGTACCCGTGACGGTGATGTCGATGTCGGTTTTTTCGTAGTTCATTTTTATCGGCACGTTTACGGCCTTGGTTGCCATATCGTATTTGCCGCTAGTTACCCAGACGCGGCTTCTAGTCGCGTTCATATCGGCGTTAAAGTCGATGAGGTTTTTGTTTATCGTGCCTTTTATTTTGCTGTTTTTATAGATTTCGCTTGTTATGTCGCGCCCCGTGAAGGTCCTTACCTGCTCGGTAAAATCGGTCTTTGCAAGCTTGCCGTCATTTACGGTGACGTCAAATTTACCTTTTTGCGAGGCGAGGTTATAGTCCATCGTCATATCGCCCGTGCCGTCATAGACGTGCGAGAGACCCAAAAAGTCTGTGAGGCCTTTGGCGGTGAAGTTTTTTAAATTTGCATTTAGGATATCGTCTTTTAAGACCGCTTTAAGATCGCCGTTAAAGAGCCGCGAATTTACGTTCGCGCTTAGTTTTTCGCCAGTTTTCGTCGCATCGCCGATAACTAGCAAAGGCCCGTAAAGAGGTCGTCCGACCAAAAACTCGATCTCTTTTAGCTCTTTTATGCTAAGCTCAAAATCCGCCTTCGCCGAGCCGCTTTCAAGCTCGTAGTCGCCTTTTAGATTTTTTAGCGCGATTAGGTTTTTGTTCGCGTTTGAGACGAGGTTTGCTACCGCGTCAAATTTAGCCTTGCCGCCGTTTATAGCGACGTCTGCGTTAGCGTCAAATTTTGTGCCGTTTGGGAAGCGCTTATCTAGCTCTTTTGCTACGACGGCGCTATTTACGATACCGTTTTTGACGTTAAATTTAGCCGTACCGCTGAGATTTTTGGGATCCAGTCCATTTAGATTTACGGATCCGTCGATCACGGCGTCGGCGTAGTTTGGCAGCGCGGCCAGCGTAAATGCGTCTTTGAGCGAAAGTGCGCTTAAATTTGCCGTGAGTTTTTCGTTTTTGAGGATCGCATCTATCTTGCCGCCTAGCGCGTTTGCGTTTAGATCTAGCTCGCTAAGCGCGCCCTTTGCGAGTTTTGCCGTGCCTTTGACGTCTACTTTGCCAGATAGTTTTTTGCCGATTAGCTCTTCAAATTTGCCCAGATCATCGATGCCCGCGTCAAATTTGACGTCCGCATTTTTGTCGTCCAGTCCGTAAACGCCGCTTAGACTCTTTAGTTTTAAAAGCTCGGAGTTTAGCGAGGCGTTAAATTTGGCTTTCGAGCTTGCCACGTCGGCGTTTGCGTTTAGTTCAAAGGCTAGAGGTTTGCTCAAATTTATCTCCTTTGCGACCTGTTTTAGCTCGGCCGGATTTAGCCGCGCATTTTTGGTAGCGAGCTTAACCGAGCCCGAGATATTTTGCGTGTTGTGCACGTCGTTTAGCACCGCTTCGCCGCTGATCGTTCCGCCGACAAACGCCGGGAAAGCGGCGATTTTAACTAGCTCGTCAAGCTTTAGCGAGCTGATTTTGGCTATGAGTTTGCCTCCGTTTAGCACCGCATCGACGTTACCGCCGAACCCTTCGATCTTGACGTCGAAGTTTTTTAGCTCGCCGGCGGTGGCGATGACGTTGCCGTTTGCTTTAAACGCACCGCTGAGCTTTTGCCCCACGAGGGGCTCAAATTTGGCCAGATCGTCCACGATGAGCTTGACGTCGCTGCTTAGGGTGTTTGAGTTTGGATCGTAGATCGTCTTGTCGCTGCCGATCGTCGCTAGCGGCGTGATCACCGCACTTTTGGCGTTTATGATGCCGTCTTTAACGTCGGCTACGATTTTGCCGTTTGCGGCGAAATTTGACGGCAGGGTGACGTTAAAATCCTTTGCGATGAGCGCGTTATCGGTTTTGACGTCCAAGATATCGATATTTGCGGTGCCGTTTGGCTTGCCGCCGCTTTCTACGATATTTGCGACGGCGGAGATTTTACCGCGCGCGTAGATAGGCTGACCCGCTAGCGCTAGGGCCTTTTCTACTTGTAAATTTTTGGCGTCGAGCTTTAAAGAAAGCGGCTTGTAGTCCTTTAAATTTGCGTCGAAGCTAACGTTTGAGCCTAGCATTTGGCCTACTCCGCTAGCTGTGAAATCGCTAAATTTGCCCTTTGCGATGCCCGAGATTTTCATAGCTTCGTTTAGCTTGACGCCCAGGCTTTTTAGGTCGCTAACGGCGACGTCGTATTTTAGATCGAGGCTTTGAGAGAAAATCGAAAGCCCGCCGTTTATGTTCGCCGCGATCTCGCCGTTTACGTTAGCTACGATATCTACGCTCGTCGGACGGATCTGAAATTTATCAAATTTGACGTCAAATCCGCTTTTTTCTTTAATCAAATTTTGGGCATACGGCTTAACCAAACCGTTGCCAAAATCCGTAAAGGCCGCGACGTAAGCCGCGATAAGCAAAGCAAAAACGAGTCCGAGTAGGGCGCCTAAAATTTTCATCGTCTATCCTTTAGATTTAGTTTAATTTTATTATGAAACTTGAGCCGATTATACTAAGACTTGTTAAGAATTTTAGCTAAATCATTGACAAATTCTAAAAATTTGACTATAATTTCATCACTCAAAACAAAAGAGTGCTAAAAAAGTAAAATCAAACCATAAAGGATGAATCATGAATTTTCAACCGTTAGGCAAACGAGTCTTAGTCGAGCGTCTCGAGGACGTCAAAACGACCGCTTCGGGCATCATTATACCCGATAATGCAAAAGAAAAACCTTTAAGCGGCAAGGTTTTGGCGGTATCAAGCGAGGTAGAAGGCGTGAGCGTGGGCGATAGCGTGGTTTTCGCTAAATACGGCGGCACCGAGGTCGTGCTTGATGGTAAAACATATTTGGTTCTAAAAATCGAAGATGTTTTAGGCGTTTTAAAATAATCTAAATTTAAAGGAAAAAAAGATGGCAAAAGAGATATTTTTTTCAGACGAGGCTAGAAATAGACTATACGAAGGCGTTAGAAAACTAAACGACGCGGTAAAAGTAACGATGGGGCCTCGCGGCAGGAACATATTAGTGCAAAAGAGCTTCGGCGCTCCTGCGATTACCAAAGACGGCGTGAGCGTAGCTAAAGAGGTCGAGCTAAAAGACGCTCTAGAAAACATGGGCGCAGGCCTAGTAAAAGAAGTCGCTAGCAAAACAAACGACGAGGCAGGAGACGGCACTACTACGGCTACGGTTTTGGCGCACTCTATCTTTAAAGAGGGCTTAAGAAATATCACCGCAGGCGCAAATCCGGTCGAGGTAAAACGCGGTATGGATAAAGAGGCCGCAGCTATAATCGCTGAGCTAAAAAATTTATCGCGCAAAGTAACCGATAAAAAAGAGATCGCGCAAGTAGCCACTATCTCGGCAAACTCAGACTCTGCTATAGGCGGACTGATCGCCGACGCGATGGAAAAAGTCGGCAAAGACGGCGTCATAACAGTCGAGGAAGCAAAATCTATCCACGACGAGCTAAACGTGGTCGAGGGTATGCAGTTTGACCGCGGATATCTAAGCCCGTACTTCATCACAAACGCTGAAAAGATGCAGGCCGAGCTAAGCAATCCGTTTATCTTACTATTTGACAAGAAGATTACAAATTTAAAAGACCTACTACCTGTACTTGAGCAGATTCAAAAAACAGGCAAACCGCTGCTAATCATCGCTGAAGATATCGAGGGTGAGGCGCTTGCGACACTAGTAGTAAACAAGCTTCGCGGCGTACTAAACATCTCTGCGGTTAAGGCTCCTGGCTTTGGCGATCGCAGAAAAGCGATGCTTGAAGATATCGCGATATTAACAGGCGGCGAAGTAGTGAGCGAAGAGCTAGGCAGAAC
>CAUSIL010000175.1:0-4506 GCA_963531395.1 uncultured Campylobacter sp. | reverse complement strand
GCGTATCTGCTGCCAGCAATGGCGAAAGACCAGGCTCGCTAGAGAATAAATTTATCGCCGCAAGTAGCGCAAATAATAAATTTTTCATTTACCGCCTTTTATCAGTTTTACCGCGTCGCAACCGTCTTTACCGCCTAGCACACAGGATTTTTCGTAGTATTTTAGAGCCTTATTTTCATCCGCTTTTACGTCCGCTTCGCCTACGTTGTAGATGCCGCCTAGCTCGTCGCAACCCGCCGCATAACCAAGGTCGCAAGCCTTTTCGTAGTATTTCATCGCTCCCTTTACGTCTTGTTTAAAGCCCCCGTGTCCGTCGATTTTAAAAAAGCCGAGATTGTAGCACGCGGTAGCGGTTTTTAGCTCATCGCAGGTTTTTTCGAGTAGCTTTTCGCTCGCGGCCGCATCGCCCTCGTCGATATAAGACAGCCCTAGTCCCGCGCAGCCTTCGCCGTCTCCTTTATCGCACGCCTCTTTAAAGGCTGCGACCGATAGCTTGCGCGCCTCCTCGTCGCCCGAAGCGATGTATTCTTCATAATACGCGTCGCCCAAAACCGCGCATTTTGCCGCATCGCCGCTTTGGCACTGAGCTTTTAGGCTAGCTAAATTTTCGCTTTGCAAGTCAGTCGCAAACGCCGCACTAAAAAGCATAACGGCGGCAAATAAAAACTTTTTCATTCGTATCCTTTTTAAAATTTAACGCGTGATTATAGCGAAAAACGTTAGAAATTTAAGGCGTAGCAATTTGAGTGCTATGGACAAATTTGCGGCGAGTGCGAGCGAGTTTTACGGCAAAGAAAATGCTATTAAGCATAAATTTCTCGCTAAAAGCGTCTTTGGCTAAAATCAAATCCTAAAAGCAAATTTCAGCTGTGATTTAAATTTACGTTTTAGTTCCGGTTACGGCCTTTAGGGCGCTTTAGGCAAGAGGCTACGCAAATCGTATCACGTCGCCGGCTTTTGCACCTAGTATTGCCCAAATTGCGTAAATCAAATTTTATATTACTAGAAATCGTTCGCTGCGCTAAGGCTTGAGGGCTTTAAATCGGCACTTTAAAAATATAACTATAATCTTAAAAAATATCAGATGATAATTTTTATTAGCTAATATATTTTTCTTTAAGATTTTTATGCTATAATTTCACTCATAAATCACATCAAAGGAGACAAAATGTCAAAAGTTGTTACTCAATTAAATCAGATTCAGGCCGACGCTCATGCGTTATTCGTTAAATTTCACGACTATCACTGGTATGTAAAAGGCATTCAGTTCTTTAGCGTTCACGAATACACCGAAAAAGCTTATGAAGATATGGCGGAGATATTCGACGACGTCGCTGAGCGCGCTATACAACTAGGCGGTAGAGCTATCACCAAAGTAGAAGAGCTAAACAAGCTAGCTCATCCAAAAACAGATAACAAAGATAGCTACACTCCAACCGAGGTTTTAAAAGGCGTTTTGGCCGAATACGAGCACTTGCTGGGCGAATTTAAAAAGCTAGAAGAAGTCGCGGAGGAAGCAAAAGACAGCACGACCGTAACTATGGCGCAAGATCAAATCGCCAAATACGAAAAAGCTATCTGGATGCTAAAAGCTACTTTGGCATAATTTTCGGGGCGAAAGCCCCCCACCCTACTCGTAGTTTTACACTTGCTTTACATCTTTTTATCTCACAAATATATTCGCGCCTTGATTTAAATTTAGCAAATCGTATCTTTTTAGAAGGTTAAATTTAGGCCTGGAGCGAGGTGCTAAATTTGCTCATTAAAAACGTATCGTTATCGCATTAAGAAATATGGAGTTTGCTCGAATAGTTTATTGATTTGTTTAGCTTTGTGTCGTAGTAATTTTTATCCGCCCTTAAATTTGCGCCGACTTGCCTCATTCACACCTTCAATGGATTTCACCGGCGAGCAGTAGTAAAGCAGGAGGCGCACGGCTCAAATTTTATTTGCGTAACAGCTCTCGCGCCGTTGATACCTTTTGCTGCAGCCATAAAGACAAAGAAGCTAAATTTGGATACTTTACTATCACGATAGTAATTTTGGCTGCAATTTTTATGATTTTTGCCGATAGCTTATTTTTAAGCACAACTTTGAAAAATGGGCAAATTTAGGTAATACTTCAAGCCTAAATCTGTAAATCAAATTTAACGAAATTTTGCCACGTTGGTAGGCTGTTAAGCATTAAAACGCAAAAAAAACGATATCTAAGGTGTTTTTACGAGATAACCCAGGCTAAGATTAACCTGAATCAAAACTGGCCGTAGCGCGATAAATTTAAACGCTCGCGTTTCTAGCGGATTTATGTAAGCGAAAAATAAGCATCTAAACCAGGCCTTATGTTAATAATTTTACTAGGCTTTAATGCGTCGTCCATTAACGATACTGCTACCGTTTTAGATTTAAATAGCAACGGGGGTTTTCAAATACCAAAAATGATGTAACGGCTTGTAGGGTAAAATTCCCATAAAATAGATAGGGCATCTAATACGAATTGCTACAAAATAACTCGGATCGTTACGCTAATAGATAAATAAGCCGGCTTTGATTTAGTTTGAATAATGCCTTATTGTATAAGTATCGGCATTTTCTTTTAAAAAAGCTGCTTAGGGCCTTGCTAATAAATACGTATACTTGACTTACTATGGTGGCTATGTTGCAAAATACATCTTTAGATATTTTTTGTATAAAAAATTTATATATAGTTGATTCTAAATTTGGCCAAATAAGGCATTTTAGAAATTTTATTTTTTATAAAAGCGCTTTAAATTCTGTCTTTCTGGTTTTTGGGGTGTAACTACAAATATTTTCAAATCTGTCATAATTAGCTAAAATTTGGGTGGCGTAGAACGGAATACTTTTATGAAAAAATAATAGAGGGCTTCACAACTTATTCTAAACCTACTTCTTTAAATTTACTTCCCCTTCTTACAAGGGTAAAGGTCCTTTATCAGCATAACGATATATTTTAAAGTCCAGATGTTGCTTCACCGACAGCAAAATAAATTCACAGCACTAGCCGTCAATATACCCTTTAAAAAGGTTGATTTGGACTATCTTGAATCTTGAGCCCTTTAATCCAATCGGTAGTTTGATCTGACGCACTTGTTTTTAAGTTAACAATGATTTTGCCGACTTTATATAACTATAAATACAGATAAGATAGAGTAAAACTGGCGATACTGAAGATAAATAGAAAAAATTAAGTAATTTATATAACCATCGGAAAGGAAAGTTAAAATAGTAAAAATAAACCTCGGGACTAAGCCCGAGGTTTTAAATTAGAATGAGTATTTAGCTTGGAATCTTAAGAATTTAGTCTTATCTTTCGAGCTATCTTGGTGTTTATTGATTTCATAAGCGTAGAAGCTTGAGAACTGAAGCTTAGCGCTGTAATCATAAGATAGTCTAGCTACATACTCTTGATACTTCTCTTTTACGTTTGCAGCATCTCTAACTTTACCATTAGAGTATTCGCCGCCTAGTCTAAATTTATCAGCAAAAGTATATCCGCCTTTTAAGAACCAGAAGTTACCTCTACCTTGAAGAGCAGTGTAATCAAGAGCTGATTTTATCTCACCAACCTCTATAAATGAACCTTGATCCTCTAGACTTACAAAACCGTTAGCTTTATCATGAACTTTATATCCGATATAACCGGCAGCTACGTCGGCACCAAATAGTTTAGTACCAAGTTCTGTAGCATAAAAATCAGTGTCTTTAAAATTTGCGCCTACATCATTGTCTATGTCCGCGTGAGCATACTGAGCTCTTGCTCCGACATTAACGCTATCGGTAATATCAAGGCTAAAGTTTACGTCACCTATGATAAGATTAACCGAATCAACTAAAGATGCATACCATAGTTGGAAACTTACTGGATCATAAGAACCGATAGCAGCTACTGCGTATAGGTTATTATTGAAAATACCAGGAGCATTAGTATAAATAGCACCGTCGCTCTCATTGTTATTCTCTAGAGCGTCAAATGCAAATGCGGTTAGAGTCAAGCCGGTAATATCTTGATTCTCTACTCTTACGCCAGTACCTACAGCATCATCGGTAAAGAATGAACCTATAGTTTGTTTACCTGCGGTTATAGTAGTAGCGCCTACTTTATATCCTAAGTAAAATTCTTTAACATTAAATGGGCTTGAAGTATCAGTGTTGTCAGTTCTGTTGTCAGCACCAAAAGCAGAACTATCAGATGAATTATATCTAAGCGTTAAAACACCGAAGAAATTATCATCAAGCGCAGCTTTAAAAGAAAATTCTGACTTAAACTGATGATGTGCAGTCGTATTATCTTTTACGCCGTTAGCATTTTTGACTGCTACATTGTTATATCTGTATCTAGCATATCCTGAAAGGTCTACGTTTTTAATAGCTTCCTCAAGAGGCGTAGCACTCGCTACGGTTGAAAAAGCACCTAGTGCAACCAAAGTTGCCAATGAAATTTTAGCAATCTTCATTTATATTCTCCTCAAATAAAATTAAATATTTTGG
>CAUSIL010000174.1:0-4540 GCA_963531395.1 uncultured Campylobacter sp. | reverse complement strand
ATGACGGCGTTTTCAGGTTCATTTAGCAGATTAGCCGCATATTTTGCCGCCATAGCAAAGCCCACCGCGTTTGCTACGCCTTGGCCTAGCGGCCCCGTCGCGACCTCGACGCCTTTAGTGTGGATCTCTGGGTGACCCGGGGTTTTAGAGCCTAGCTGGCGGAAGTTTTTTAGATCATCAAGGCTAAGATCGTAGCCGCTAAGATGCAAAAAGCTATACACGAGCGAGCTTGCGTGACCGCCGCTAAATACGAGCCTATCGCGGTTTAGCCAGTTTGGATTTTTAGGATTGTGATTTAGAAATTTAGCCAGCACGACCATGACGTCGGCTAGCCCCATCGGCGCGCCCGGATGCCCGCTGTTTGCCTGCTGCACCATATCCGCGCATAAAAACCTTATCGTATCCGCCATCTTTTTTAGCATTTTTCTCTCCTTTTTGGCTCTGCTTGCCGTTTAGCTCGCCTTTACCGTGTTTTTGCGGACGTGCTAGACCGGCAAGATTTTTACTTGCAATTATACACAAATAAAATTTAATCGCCTTTTAGACGCGCATACTTTATAATTATTCGCCAAAGTCCAAATTTAGTTTCTCTCAAATCCAGCACAGACGATGTTTTTTAGCGTTTGGGCTTGCTTGCTTAACGTTTCCTCATTAGCTTGCGCGCCGCGAGAGCCTTTTTTGTCCGAGGAGAGCAGGTTTTGCGGCAAAGAGTTTTCTTGCGAGCTAAAAATTTTAACGCCTGCAAGCGAGATTTCGCCTTGCGTTCGCACGGTCAAAATTTCACGCGAGTCCTCGCCGTCGCGGCTTTCTACGCTCGTAGCTCTTATCTTTTTGCCAGCAAAAAATGCCTCGCAGACGCCGCCTTGCGCCTCATAATCCGTTACTTTGACGGAGCCTTCTTTAAATTCGTAAATTTTGATCCGCCTTGACCTTCGCAGCTTCTCGTCGCCGCTCCACTCGCGCTCTCCCGCATCCAGGCCCGCGACCGTAAACGCGCCGTCCTCGGCCTTATACATGTCGCCCAGCATTACGGGCAGCTTTTTGCCCTCTTGCTTGGTTAGCGTAAAGCCGATCTTTTCGCCGTTTTTAAAAGACGCGCGAAACCGCTCGGAGAAAAACGCCGTGAAAAACGCGACCTCTTTTAGCGCGCCGTCCGTATCCTCGTATCTCGTCCAGTTTTCCTCGGGCACATCGATCAAAGCGACGTCCTTGTCCGCGCTAGGCTTTAGCCCTGCGCAACCGCAAAACGCCCAGACCGCGACCGCGCCTAGCAGCAAATTTTTCATATTTTTCCTTAAATTTACGCGCAAACCCGAGCAAAAGCGCGCTAAATTTACGCCTTCGTCTGAGCCATAAATTTTAAAAACTCGGCGAAATTTTCCTTTTTATCTTTTAGCTCAAACGGTATCTTATGCTCTTTTTCGCCGATTATTACGGCATCCTCTTTTACTTCGATCTGCGCACCCCTGATCTCGTCCCAAGGGCTAAAAACCGGCTCTTCCATCAGCTCGCGGCTAATAAGTCCGCGCTCGTCTAGTATCACGCCGTAAGGCTTACCCAAAAGCGAGCGGTCAAGGCTGTGAAGTATCGGCGAGACGGGCTTAAAGACGCTAAGCGATTTTGATAGCAGCTTCGTCTCGTCAAGCGGCGTTTTTAGCGCTTCGCCCAGCTCAAGCTCCAAAATTTTATCCGCGATCGTGCACTCCTCGGCCTTAACGCCATCCTCGAAAACCGCCTGCAAGACCGCTTTTAGCGCCGTTTTCATCGCCGCTTTCATCTCGTCCTCGATTTCAAATTTGCATTTTTCTAGCTCTTGCCACGCGAGATTTTCCAGCTCGTCAGGCGAATGCTCGTCTAGCCTAAACGCCGCGGCTACTTCGTCCGCGTTTGCGGCGGAGGCGTCAAATTTAACCAAAAGATGACGCTGCGTGAGTAAAAATCCTATACTTCTTCGCACGATGCGCGTATGCACGCCGATAAACGCAATCGGCCGGGCGCCGTAAAATTTAACCGTTCCGCCGTAATCCGCGCCTTCTTGCCGCCCTAGGCTTTTATCTAAAATTTGCCTCGTAGCTAGCGCGAAAACCTCGTTCGCATCGTCCCAAACGGGGTGCTTTGCGCCTCCTAAAACCAAAACCTTTTGCGCGCTCTCGTCTAGCGACGCTAAAATTTGCTCTAAATTTCGCATATTTTTCCTAAATTTTAGTTTTTTAGATACCTTTGCGTTAGGGCACAAATCATAGCTTCAAGGCGCGGCAAAAGCCTAAATTTAGCAAAGGCTAAATTTAACGCCCAAACGCCGACTAAATTTATTTTATCTTTTTGTATCTCCATTCGCGCTCTTGGGCTAGTTTAGGCTTGCCGTCCGTAAAAACGTATCTTTTATAAGCGGTCATCGCGTGCTTGCTTTGCATATCAAAGGACATCAGCGAGCCGCCGTATACTACGTCGTCAGCTAGTATATCGCTATCAAAAGTCGCCTCGATACGCTCTTTTTGCGCCCATCTTTTGCCGTTTGCGTCGCCAACTAGCTCGTAGACGTCGACGCTAACGTTATCGCCGCGCGCATCGTAGCCGTAAACTAGCTTTTTATCGCCGTCTTTAGCGCCGTATCGCTGCGTAAGCAGACGCTCGCCAGACTTATCGTAGACGTTGCGACTGGAGTACTCTTGCTTCCACTCTTTTTTCTCATCGTTCCACGAAAACGCCGCCGTCTCAAAGTCCGCGCCGCTAACTACGATCACGTCTTTGTAGCTGTTTTTCCACTCTTTTTTCTCTTTGTTCCAGACCGAAGTTATCGTCACGTCCTTGCCGTTTGCGGCCTCGTGCCTAGACATCTGCGAGTTTTGCCATGCGCCGTCTACGTAGACGCTGCTTACGCGCTCGTATTTACCGCGAACGTCGCCTGCGATGATCTCTTTTTGAGACGGTATCCACGCGCCGTTTTCAAACAGCGACCTTTCATAACCTATAGGCTGCTCGTTTGCGTCGTAGAGATAGAGCATTTTTTCTTTAGGCTGCCATTTTGCGCCATCCCAAACGCTATAAACGGTTAGCTCGTTTTGACCGCTTCTGTTATAAGTAGCGCGAGCAAGAGACGATTTTTGCCATTTGCCCGCTTTTAGTTCGTATCCGGTCTCTTCGTATACGCCGTTTGCGCGTTTTGAGACGGTTTTACTAGCATTTTTAACGCCTCGGACGTAGCCCGTCGTCTCCTGCGTAGATACTCCGTTTTTAAGGCTTGCTTTATATTCGTTTATCTTGCGCCATTTTTCAGCCTTGAAGTCATAATCATAGGCGTAAAATTTAACCAGCTCGCCGTCCTTGCCGAAGTAGCTTAATTCTTTGTATCTATTTTTGCCGCCGTCTTTTAGCTCGGACTCGGTAACGACCTGCGTTTTACGCGCTTTGGCGTCGTAAATTTGGCGCGTAACGTAGCTAAGAGTCGGCTCTTCGTATATCTTTTGCGAGGTGCTTTCAAGCGCGTATTCGTAGTCTTTGGCTAGAGCGCACGCGCAAAGTGCGGCTAGCAACAAGGCGGTTTTTTTCATAGATTCTCCTTTAAGTAAATTTAAGCGATTATATAATTTTAAACATAAAAAACAAAGATGCGGCAAAAAGGCTAAATTTAATCGCCGCTCGCGCTAGAACGAGTTAAATTTCAAACGAGCCGGCGTAGAAAATTTAAAATTTTATCTGCTATAATACTCCAAAAAATTTAAAAGGCGAAAAATGATTCCATTTACCGACGAAGAGCTTTTAAAGCCCGTAAAAGCGAGCTTGCAGAAGGTTATGCCGATGCTTGAAAACGACGGCGGAGGCATGGAGCTACTAGGCATCAAAAACGGCAAAATTTACGTCCGTCTCACCGGCCACTGCCACGGCTGCGCGGCTAGCACTACTACGCTAAAATACGGCATCGAGCGCCAGTTACGTACGGACATCCACCCGGAACTTAGCGTCGTAAACATTCCCATCGGCGAGGAAGTTAAATTTGACTGATTACAAAAAGGCGGGGCTAAGAGCGTTTAACAAAGGCGAATTTGATGCCGCCGCGAGCTATTTTTCGCTCGCTTACGAAAAAAAGCCGGACGAAAAACTACTCTTTCTCATCACGCTTTGCTCGCTTGCTAAAACCCGCCGCGACGAGGCGATGACGCTTTTTGAGATATTTAAGCTAAAAGATAAATTAGGCATGAGTCCTGCGGATTTGGACGAAATTTTGGGTGCGCTTGAGGCCAAAATCGACGAAGACGAGGATCACGAGGAGCAAAACGCCATTAGCTACGCCGATTTTATGGATGCGGTCAGGCGCGGCGGGTTTAAAAGCGTCTTTGAGGACATTATGTTTTCCACGCGCGTGATGATAGATAACCGCGACGATTTTCTAGAGTTTTTGCAAAATCTTATCAAAAACGGCTTTATAGAAATGGGGCTAAGCTACATCGAAACCGCGGCCGTGATGTTTGCCGGCGACGAACGGCTAAGCGCGCTGGCTCGCGAAATCAACGGAAGGGCGCAGAATGAAAATTTACGTTAA
>CAUSIL010000173.1:0-4574 GCA_963531395.1 uncultured Campylobacter sp. | reverse complement strand
ATCGCGAGGATAGCGGCAGTAAGTATAATTCCTTTCAAAATTTGCCTTTTAAGTAGATTTTAAACGCGATTTTAGCGAAATTTTATAAAACTCCGCTTGAAACCGCGGTCAAGAGCCGTTTGCGCGGCATTTTTGACGGGTAAATTTATGCAAAAAGAAGCGACGCGGTGTGCGGCTATACGAGGTTAAATTTTAGGTCACGAAAGCGCGGGTAGGGCTCGTTCTAGCTAAGCCTATGGACGGGCGGATGAGAAAAAGCGCCTACGCGAAAAGCCGCAAGCGAGGTTAGCGACGTTTGGGAAGCTAAAAACCGAATAAACGGTGTATGCGGAGTAGGAACTAAGATAAAACTAGACGCGCGAGCTGATTTTATAGCGGTAAATAGGCTAACGCAGCGTAGGGGCAAAAAATAGCGCTAGGCAACGGCGGCAAAATTCGGGATAAATTTAACGAAACTAGCAAGCAGCCAAGACCGCTAAGCAAAGACAACAAAGACGCGAGCAAACGACGGTGAGAGCGAGCCCGTAAATTTGCGTAAAGGCAAAATTTTAGATCAAACGCCGTATAAAAATAACCAAAACAAAGCATAAAGGCGCGGGTAGGGCGCAGTCTGGCTAAGCCTGCGGACGGACGGCTAAAAAGGCGCAAACGATACGGCGCGTAAAAAAGGTTCGCGGATAGACGGAGCCGAATTTATGGGGAATAATAGCTACAAGCAAGCGCAAAAGCCTAAGCCGCGCGGCAAAATAGCAATCAGACTGCGACGAAAACGAAAATAAACGGTGCGGTAAAGCAAAACAGCAAAAGCAGGGTGACATTTGCCCCGATAAAAGCGTCTCTCGGCAAAATCTTGCAAATAAAAATGCGCAAAATAGCCCTTCTAGTAGGCGTAAAGCGCTACAAATACGCTGTGCGCGCAATCGACCAAGACTTCGCAAGCGTAAAAATATCACAAATTTATCCGCCGCGCGGTAAGGCTCGGCTCAATCTCCGCAGATACCGCTTTTGCCGTGCGCGAGATACGGCTGCAAACTGCGCAAAATGATAAACCGAGCCGTCAAGCCTCGACGCAAAACATCCTAAAATGCAAATAAGTCGTAATTTATCCGCTAAATTTAACGCAAGCCGCCGCCCTAAGCTGCACTAAATCGCTTTAAATTTAACGTAAAAGCAAGCGGCGATTTTAAAATTCGGCGTAAATTTACCATAAGCCGCCCTCTACCGCGCGTCAAATTTGAGCGCGAATAGGCTAATTTAGGGCGTAAATTTAACTAAAAACCTCATTTAGCCAGGCTAAAATTTTGGCTCTGCTTAGCCCTTTGCCGGCGGTTAGGCTAGTTTTATCTTTGTTTGCGAGATCAAATTCTATCCCAAAATGCGACTTTACGCTCGCGATAAAAGGCTTTAAATCTAAAAGGTCGGGGCAGGGCAAGGCATCCGGCGCTACTTGCTGCAAAAAGCTCACGCCCTCGTCGTCAAAGTCGATACGCGCCCTGGGAACGTCGTCGTTGCTGATTTGTATATCAAAGGTCTTGTCGTTTATAAACGGCGCAAAAATGCGGATCTGCAAATGAAATTTACGCTTTTTCTCATCCTGCCCTAGATACTCGTTGCTAAACCAGTAGCCCAAATTTACGGCGTTTAGTATAAACTCGAAATCATAAGGATCAGCAGGCGTCGCGCCTATGCGGCGCAAAAGCTCGTAAACGGGCAGCTTTTCTCGCAGCGCGCCATAATACTCGTAAAGCTCGCCAAGCAGCGGGTGAATACGGCCGGCCTTTTCTTGCAGGCGTAAAATCTCGAAAATATACCTGTGAGCAAACGAGCGATGCGCTATGCTGCGGCGCGCCTGGGAGCTAAGATAGTCTAAAATTTCGGGCTTACGCGAAAAGCTAAGCGCGCTCCAAACTCCGCGCAATGTTTCTAAGTCGTTATCGCTCGCGTCAAATTTGCCCTCGCGCGTCTTATCGTAGTCTAGCACACAGCCTAGCAAAAACTCGCCTAGCTCCTCGCTCATAACCTCGCCGATTTTGGCTAAATTTTTAGCGTTGTGGTAAAAGCTGACGTCTATTATCTTTTGATTTAGTTTTCGGGCTTGTTTTTTGAGCATGGGTTCTAGGCTCTGCGTTCGTTCTACGATGATATCTCTTAGTCCGTGATCCATATTTTTCCTTTGTTTTAAATTTATTTTTAGTTTATATTAGCCGTACAGCCGAGCTTAAAATTTCGTTTTTAAATTTACGTAAAAGCTTCGCGCGCCGACTTTAAAAGTCGCGTATTTTTTGCTCGGAAATAAAAGCCCTCCGCGCTAAATTTAGCTCTTCTTCATCGCTTTTATATATGCCGCGACGTACTCAAAGCCCGAATATAGCGTGAGAGCGACGCTAAGCCAGAGCAAAAACTCGCCAAAAGGCCACTGCATGGTTAAAAAGCCGATCGCGACCATTTGGCAGACGGTTTTAACCTTGCCCGCCATCGATGCGGCGACCTCTACGCCATCGCCGGCCATCACGACGCGAAATCCCGTGATAAAAAACTCGCGAACGAGGATTAGATACACCGCCCACGGACTCGCGCGGTCTATCATCATGAGTCCTAAAAACGCGCCTAGAGTCAGCATCTTATCGGCGAGCGGGTCGATCACGGCTCCTAGCTTGGTCTTTTGATCCCACGCGCGCGCGATAAAGCCGTCGAAAAAGTCCGTGACGCTAGCGATCACGAATACAAGCGCGGCAAAGTAATTCATCCAGCTAACGTGCACGCCCGAGAAGGAATTTACGCTAAGTAGCAGCCAAAACATTAGAGGTGCGAGAAATACGCGCAGGAAGGCTAGGGTGTTTGGTAAATTTAGGCTCATTTATTTGTTCTTTCTTTTTGGTTTCGGAGTTTAAAATTTGGCGGCTCGGTGCTAAAGACCGCGTAAAATTTGCCGACTCGCATTTTGCTTGATTTGATCGGTCGCGGATTTGCTCTTTGGTTAAATTTGCTCGGCGCCTGGTCAAATTTGAGCGATTTTGGATTTAAATTTAACGGCAAAAAGCGTTTCGATTCTTTTAAATTTAGATCAAATTTAAAATAATCGCCGTCGCCGCAAAATTTGCTTTTAGATTTTAAATTTTCAAATTTAGCCTGCAAGCGCATTAAATTTATACTGCCGAATTTACCCGAAATGCGAGCAACCGACAAAGGAGCGCAGGCTAAATTTGCTTTTTTCATTTAAACGTAGTACCGCCGTCGATGATGAAGGTGTGACCCGTGACCCAGCTGGCTTTTGAGCTGCAAAGAAACAAACATGCTCCGGCGATATCTGCGGGCTGACCCATGCGGTTTAGCGGGCTTAGCTCGGCCGTTTTCTCGCGTACTTCCTCGTAGTTCGTAAAAGCCCTAAGCGCGTCCGTCTCGATCGGGCCGCCGCTAACGACGTTTACGCGGATATTTTTTTCGCCAAGCTCGGTCGCCGCATAGCGCGCCATGGCTTCTACCGCAGCTTTTGCGGTGCCGTGGCCTGCGTAGTTTTCGATATAGACGAGATTGCCCGTCGATGATAGCGAGATGATACTGCCGCCGCCCGTTTTTTCCATGCGTTTTGCGGCTTCTTGCGCGCCCACGACGAATGCATTTACGGTCGCGGTAAAAATGTTATTGATACCGCGAGGGCGAAGTTTCATAAATTTCGTATAGCCGCCTGCTACCGGGCGACCCGAGATGATGGCGTTTGAGACGAAAAAATCTACGCGGTCAAAGTCGGCGTCGATCTCTAAAAATAGATCTTTATAGGTCTCGGGTTCTAGTATATTTAGCGCGTAGGCTCTGGCTTTTATGCCGTACGTCGCTTCAAGCTCGGCGGCTTGGGTCTTGGCTAGCTCTTCGTTTGAGTTATAAGTAAAGGCGATATTTACGCCCTTTGCGGCGAATTCCTCTACGATGGCGCGTCCGATGCCGCGCGTTCCGCCGCTGATTACAAGAGTTTTGCCTTTAAATTCGTTTTCGCAATTCATTAAAATCCTTTTATATTATATTGTTTTATGGTTTGTTCGATTTTTTTGAGATTTTCGGCGCTCGGCTCGCAAAGCGGCAGGCGGTACTCGAGGCTTGATATGAGCCCGGCGATATACATCGCGGCTTTGACCGGGATCGGGTTACTCTCGCAAAACATTATTTTATTTACCGCATAAAGGTCGTCGTTTATGGCTTTTGCGCGCGTAAATTCGCCTTTTAACGCAAAGTGAGTCAAATTTGAGATTTCGTCAGGGAGCAAATTCGCAGTAACCGAGATCACGCCCTTGCCGCCGTTTGAGAGGATAGGGTAGTTTATCGCATCCTCGCCGCTGATGACTGATAGGTTAGGCTCGTGCGCGAGCAGATCGACGCAGCGCTCGATGCTGCCGGTGGCTTCTTTTATGCCGCAAACATTCTCGCACTCTTTAAACAGCCTAAAAACCGTGCACGGCTGGATATCTACGCCCACGCGGCCCGGGACGTTGTAGAGTAGTACCGGGATTTCGACGCTTGAGGCGATTGCTTTGTAGTGGCGGTATAGGCCTTCTTGCGTCGGTTTGTTGTAGTATGGGGCT
>CAUSIL010000172.1:0-4605 GCA_963531395.1 uncultured Campylobacter sp. | reverse complement strand
ACACCATGTTTGTCGATCTTTTCGCCCAGCAGCTTAGCGTAAACGGTCGGATGTAGCGGCATAAACGGCTCGCCAAAGCACGCGCTAAAGGTCGCCACGGGCTCGGTGATACCGCGCTCGGTGCCCGCGACTTTTGCCGTGTAGCCGCTTAGGAAATAATACATTGCTTGCTCTTTAGTAAGCTTTGCGACCGGCGGCAAAACGCCGAATGCATCGGCTGTTAGGAAGATTATGTTTTTCGGATGGCCGCCCGCAGAGCTTGGCTCGTAGTTGTCGATGTGATAGATCGGGTAGCTGACGCGTGTGTTTTCGGTCTTGCTGCCGTCTTTGTAGTCCACGACGCCAGCTTCGTTGGCGACTACGTTTTCAAGCAGCGCGTCGCGTTTGATAGCGGCGTAAATTTCAGGCTCGCTGCTCGGGTCTAAATTTATGCACTTCGCGTAGCAGCCGCCCTCGAAGTTAAATATCCCCTCATCGTCCCAGCCGTGCTCATCATCGCCTATTAACTTGCGGTTTGGATCTGTAGAGAGCGTAGTTTTGCCTGTGCCGCTTAGGCCGAAAAATAGCGCCGTGTCACCCTGCTTGCCCACGTTTGCCGAGCAGTGCATGCTTAGCTTGCCCTCAAGCGGCAACCAGTAGTTCATCATCGAAAAAATTCCTTTTTTCATCTCGCCGCCGTACCACGTGCCGCCGATAACCGCGACGTTTTTCTCGACGTTAAAGATAACGAAAACGTCGGAGTTTAGCCCGTCGCTCGCGTAGTCTTCGTTTTTGCATTTGCACGCGTTATAAACGACGAAATCGGGATGAAATTCCGCAAGCTCGGCCTCGTTTGGACGGATGAACATATTTTTAACAAAATGCGCCTGCCACGCGACTTCGGTTACGAAACGAACCGATTTTTTGCTCTTTTCGCTCGCGCCGCAAAATGCGTCTTGGATAAAGATTTCCTTGCCGCTTAGCTGAGCTTTTGCTTTGGCTAAAAGCTTATCGAAAAGCTCTTTTGAGATGGGCTGATTTATCTTGCCCCAAGCGATGTATTTTTGGCTAGGATCTTGTTTTACGAAGTACTTATCCTTGGGGCTGCGACCAGTAAAGATGCCGGTATCGACCATAAAGGTGCCGTTGCTTGATACGCGTCCCTCGCCCATAGCCTTTTCAAGCTCGAAAAGCTCGTCGTAGCTTAGGTTGTGGTTGATTTTTTTGATATCCTTAAGCCCTAATTTTTCTATTTCATTTACCATTTTTCTTCCTTTTTTAGATTAAATTTTCGCTAAAATTTGACCGTTTGCTACGGTTTGTCCTTGCTGTACCTCGATAGACGTCACCAGCCCGTCTTTTGGAGCGTTTACGTCTATTTCCATCTTCATGGCCTCTAGCACGAACATCCTTTGCCCCTTTTTCACGCTATCGCCCACTGCGACTAGGATTTTAAACACGTTTCCAGGAAGCGTGCTTTTCACCGGCTCGCCGCTGCCGCCGGTCGTTTTGGCCGGAGAGAGCTCCGGAGGCGGCATGTGCGCTACGCTTGCCGGTTTTACGCTTTTTATCTCGGCTTTGCCCTCAGCGTCCGCGACCTCGACGTCAAATTTTTTGCCGTTTACGGTGACGCTGTATTTTTCGTTTATCGGAGTTTTCGCGCGAGGGGTCGGCACGCTCGTTTCGCCCGCGTTTGTCGATTTTTTTCGGATATTTACTTTGCCTTCGCCTTTTAAAAACGCGATGCCTTTTTCCTTGCACGCCGCAGCGATAAAGATATTTTCCTCGCTAGGCTCGATGCCCTCTTTTTTGAGTAGCTCGCGCGTAAATTTAAGCGACTTGCTCTCGTCTTTGTCCGCGATATCCATGGCGTGCTCTTTGGTCGGCTTTAAATTTAGCTGCTCGCTAGCTAGCTTAACTACGCTTTTATCGGGTTCCACCGGCGTCTTACCGAAATAGCCTAACACCATTTTACCGTAGCCTTCGGCGATCTTTTTCCATGGGCCAAACATTACGTTGTTAAACGCCTGCTGGAAATAAAACTGGCTAACCGGCGTCACACTCGTGCCGTAGCCGCCCTTTTGCACGACTTCGCGCATAGCAAGGATGACTTCGGGGAATTTATCCAAGATATTATTATCGCGCATCATTTGGGTATTTGCCGTTAGCGCGCCGCCGGGCATCGGGCTAAACGGGATGAGCGGGCTAACCTGCACGGCCTCCGGCGGCAAAAAATAATCTTTCAAGCACTCATTTAGCACGCTTTCGTATTTTAGAATTTTCTCCACGTCAAGTCCGCCCAGATCGTAGTTTTTGCCCTTAACGGCATGCAGCATCGTTAGGATATCAGGCTGACTGGTGCCGCCGCTAACCGGGCTTGCGGCTAGATCTATGCCGTCTGCGCCCGCTTCTAGAGCGGCCATATAGCAAGCGACGCTAACGCCTGCGGTTTCGTGAGTGTGGAGTCTGATGTGAGTGTTTTGCGGGAGGAGTTTGCGAGCCATTTTGATGGTCTCATATACTTTTTGCGGACTAGAGGTACCGCTGGCATCTTTGAAACAAACGCTGTGATACGGGATACCCGCGTCTAAAATTTCGCGCAAAATTCGCTCGTAAAACGCCACGTCGTGCGCGCCCGAACAGCCTGCTGGCAGATCCATCATCGTAACGACCGCTTCGTGTTTTAGCCCGTGATGAGCGATACGTTCGCCGGAGTATTTTAAATTTTCCACGTCGTTTAGCGCATCAAAGTTTCGTATCGTGGTCGTGCCGTGCTTTTTAAAGAGCTTCGCGTGCAGATCGACCAGCTCGCAGCTGCCCGTATCTAGCGTCACGGTATTTACGCCGCGGCTTAGGGTTTGCAGGTTTGCCTCGGGCCCGACGGTTTCGCGAAATTTATCCATCATCGCAAACGCGTCTTCGCTTAGATAAAAATAAAGGCTCTGAAACCGCGCCCCGCCGCCGAACTCAAAGTGCGTTATACCGGCCTCTTTAGCCGCGCTAACCGCAGGCAGAAAATCAGCCATCGCCACGCGCGCGCCGAAAACCGACTGAAAGCCGTCTCTAAAGGTAGTATCCATAACGTCTATAAATTTTTTCGCCATTTTGCCGCCTTATAAAATTTCAAAATCGTGCTAATTTTACCTTGTTTTAGATTAAGTGGATATAATAAATCAAAGCATTATCACAAAAATGTTTAGCAAGGGGAGCAAATGCAAGAGCGCACGCTAGAAGAGCTTTATAAAAAGCTAAAAGAATTTGATAAATTAGCCGATAAAGAAGAGTTTTTGTTTGACGAGATAAGAGACGCCGTAGAGGCGCGGGATTTGGCGTTTGCCGCGCAAATTTGCGACTTTGTTTTAAACGATGAATTTGAAAAATTCGGCGCGTTTTTAAGAACCAGAGCGCTAATGTGGCTCACGGACTATATCGCGCAAAATTTAAAAGAAAACGAGAGCGAGTACCCGAATTTTGGCGACTTTGTAGACTGCCTGTGGAAATTTAAATGGATCGTCTCGGGCGTCGCCAAAAGCTCCGTGATAGAAAAGGAGCTCATAGACGAGGCAAACGAGGCGATGGCGTTTTACTACGAGCGCATGGAGCTCTCGCTGGCGGCCTACTACAAGGCCTTAATGAATCAAAACATCGACATGGGCGATACTAGAGAAGCAAAGGCAAACTACGAGCTGTGGAAAAAGCTCGCCAAAGACGATATGGCCGACTGCGAAGCGTGCGAGGCATCGGGCGAGATCGCGTATTTAAATTTTGCCGGCGAGCACGAAGCAGCGCTAAGCCTAGCCGCGCCGATACTATCAGGCGAGCTAACCTGCGGCGAAGTGCCTCACACTACCTACGCGCCGATACTTTTTAGCATGATTAAAACAGGCAAGATAGAAGAGGCAAAAGCCCTTTTACCAAAGGCCGCGGCTACGATCGAGTCAAATCCTCGCGTCATAAACGAGATCGCCACGCTCATCGAGATCGCCGTTAGACTGGGCGAGCGCGAGACGGCGCTAAATTTAGCGCGCAAGCACTCCGCGGCGATCCTTGATGGCAACGACGATCTAAACGACCTGCGATTTTTCATCGCAGTTAGCGCATTTGGCGACGAGAACGACTACAAAACGGCTTTACGGCTAGCGGGCGAATTTGACGCTAGAAACGGCAACACATACTACTCGGACTACCTGAACGAATTTTACGCCGAGTTTGGTTTTTAGCTTTTGCGGGTTAAATTTTGCGGATAAATTTGGAGTTAAATTTATAAAATTTGACGCACTGAGACCAGCATCTTTAAGGTGCTAAATTTGATTTGGCCAAATTTAGCGTTGTGCATTAAATTTAATCTTTCTTGTTAAGGGGGAAGGGGCTTGAATTACGAAGTCGCTCCCTTCCCCCTTAACGATCCCCCAACCCCTACGACGTGAGAAGTTGCTGCGCTATGCGCAGATTTATATTTGACGCTATCGCGTCGCAAGTTTAATATTTAGCATTTTCGCGGTGCGGGTCTCGGCGACTCAAATTTACAAATTTAACCAAATTTGAGCGTAAACGATAAGGCGAAGTATCGTGAGATGATTTTTCGAGTTTTGAAGCAAAATTGAGCGTGCGCTAGGCATATAGCCT
>CAUSIL010000171.1:0-4627 GCA_963531395.1 uncultured Campylobacter sp. | reverse complement strand
CATTTTCTACGTTATACTCTTTTAGATTTTTTGATAGCCACTCTACGTCTTTTGCGTGGGCGGTGGATTCTTTTTCGTAGTCTCTATAAAATTTCATAAAGCTATCTCTTTGATAGTTTTCATACGAGAAGTCGTCGCTCGTCTTTTTGCTTGATATGATCGGATTAAATTCATTAAGCTTAAGGTTGCCGTCAAATCCAGCCTTAGCGTAAGCAAAATTGTTAAATGGGCTATTTTTATTAAATACGTTATTATTTCTTAGGTCTACCCAGCCGTCCTTGTCCGCGTAAGCATCAAAGAAGCTCTTAATACTATCGGCTTCCGCCTTTTTATATCTACTCTCCGGTGCAAATACGGTGTATGGGTTTTCGTTGTAGTAAAAAATGCGATTATCGATCTTTGAGATGTCGACTTTAGTACCATCTTTAGCATTTAGATCCTCTATTTGCTTCCGCCAATGGTTTATGTCTATATCTTTTTTAATAAACTGCGTCAGATCTATACCGCTGGTTACATCGCTTAAATTTGCTATCTTTTCGTTGCCGTCCTTATCGTATCCTCTGACCTTGAGCTTTGAGAATAGCTTATCGGAGCTATTTAAAATTCCGTCGCCGTTACTGTCAAAGTTAAAGAGTATTGCATTTGAGCTAAATTTGCCGATACCTAGCTTGTCGTTATCGCCGTATAGATCTAAAAACACCTCTACGTCGCCGTATTTAGTTTTTAGTATATTTTCGCTTGCATAGTCGTTTAGATTGTTTCTGTCTTGACTTAGGATGGTATTTGATTTGCTGCCTTTAAAATATCCGCCGCCGGCAAATTCTTCTATTACGGCCCCCCCGGAATCTGGCAAACCGATAGAAAAACAATATCCGTCATTCCCATACGGTCCTTGAAATCCATTATATCCGTCTTGAGTAACTCTATCCGAGTTGTCCATATTTGACCACATAGGCAGACTTGCCCTATGAGCGCTTGATCCTAAAAACCCGGTAGAATATCCATTTACATTATCAGATCCGCCTTTATATAGATAGGCTTGCGAATTTTGCATTAGTATATCGTTGGCTGTTTCTAAAAGATCGTATTGCCTACTGATATATTCGTCCTTGCTTATTGCCTCATTGCCCACCTTGACTAGTTCTTGTCCGGCGAGTCTAGATGCAGAAGCTTGCATTTGGCCTTGTCTCAATAATGATAAATTTACGTCATAGCCGTTTCTTAACAGAATATCCATTTAAAATCCTTTTAAAAGCCTTGCTTGTATATCGGATAAAATTTAAAAATATTTAGGATTAATAACAAGTTTACTATATGGCTATTAAGCATCCTATAAAAAATAGTATGTATAATAGTAAGTATAAAACATAAAAAGGGGCGGCGTGTCGAGTCTTGATAAATTAATCAAAAAACTTGAAAATAATCCGAAAAACGCAAGCTTTGACGACGTTAAGCGCCTGCTATTAAATCACGGATATGAATTAGATCACGTTAAAGGCTCGCACCATAAATTTAAAAAAGGCGGCGACACGGTAGTCATACCGTACCATAAGCCGATTAAAGAGATCTATGTTTTACAGATCTTAGCAAAGATAAGGGAGTCATGATGAAAAAAGACTTGAACTATTATTTAAACTTACCGTATACGATCACAATCAAAAGACTGGATGACGGCGATTATTTTGCTCAGTATGCAGATATAGGACTAACTAAAAATAATCTAATGGCCGGCTGGGGAGCTACCGAAGCCGAAGCGATAGCGGATCTAAAAGAAGCCTTTGCTTGCTATGTCGAAGGGGCTCTTAAAAACGGTGAAAGTATCTATGAGCCTATCGACGAAAACGTCAAAGTCCGCATAAATTTAACTATACCCAAAGGCGTTTTAAATGCAATCGATGCAGTTACGAATAACCGCTCGGCATGGCTTAGCGAGCTAGCTAAAAAGGCGCTAGCAGTGCAATAAATAGTACGGAGCAGGCCACCGTATAGACGACCTTTGTAGCTATCTTAAAGGGAGGTCATAGATGTTAGAGCGTTTACTCTCTCTTTTATGGTCTTAACATATTCCTCTCTGTCTTTATCGCTTAAAATTTGGTTTGTCTTGCCCGGTCTATATCTCAAGAGTTCGGCTATTGTCATTTCTTCTTGCATAATTTTGTCTCGAGCAATATCGTTTCCGCTATTTACTCTTTTTATGAAGTCTATATCCTTTTTCCCTTGTTCTATATTGAGTATCGAGTAGGTTTTTATTTGATCGGTAAGCTCGGTTTCCCCGCTATCGCTAGCTTTTGGTTTAAAATTCTTTAAAAATCCTACAAATACGCCTTCTTTGCTGTAGCCGCCATCTGTTTTATACATAGACATATCGGGGTTAAATTTAAGTCCGCCTCCGTTATCGCGTCCGATTTCGCTAGAGCTAAGATTTAGCCTATAAGTGTAGCGAGGCGGAGTGAGCATGCTTAGTTCGCGCTCCAAAGCTTTTGCTTCATCAAATTGGTCACCTGTTTTGTAGACGTTCGTAACTTTGTAGCTACTTACATCCGGCAAATAGTTTCCATTTTCAGCGGCGTCGTTACCGCTGATGCTAAAGCCTTTAGGCAGCCTATTTAGATCTTCGCTCGTATATGTTTGCTTGTCGTTTGAGCCCACTACGCTTTGAAATACCTTGTAGTATTGTTTTATAGTATCGGCCATATCGATATTTTCAAAGGTTTTAGCGGTATATGTCGGCTTGTGAATATAGCTTCTTTCGTTAAAATCGTAAATTTCATCAAGAGTGCTTTTATGTATTTTAAAATCCTCCGGAAGTCCGGCAGCTTTGTTAAAGTCCGCACCCATAAAACCTTGGCTATCGATGCTATATCCGTATGTATTGGGCGAATACTTAACTTGATTTATGTTTGATTGCAGATTAGAATTTAATACATTGCTGTCGTTAAACGTGCTTGTTCCGGCACTAGTTACTCTAGCGGTAGCTTGCGATACCATGCTGGCCTGAGCCATTAGCTCTAGATCATAGCTTTGGGCTAAAATTTGAGCTCCAAAGGCCGTTCCTCCAGCCTCTTTTTTGGCCTTTAACTCTTTTGAGGTAGATATTACGGAATCATATTGTTTTTGTAAAGAGACTTCATTCATCGCTTGCTCCTTATTGGACTATAATAAGGCGCAAGCAATATTTATTCCAATAAAGTCGAAGATGACGATAAAGCCGACTACAAGATAAAAGCGAAGCAGTTTGTAAAAATTTACGCGCAAATGGCGTCAATCATGCCTTACGAGATAGTAGAGTGCGAGAAGCTGTTTTGGTTTTTGAAATTTCTAACACCTAAAATGGTCGTAAAAGATAAGGATAAAGATAGGCTAGACGAGCTTTTAAATGCAGTCGATCTTTCTACTTACGGACTAGAAAGAGTAAAGCTTGGCGCAAAAATAGAGCTAGATCCAAGCGAGGCGGAGTTAGAGCCGCAAAATCCAAATTTAAGAGGCGCTCACGCCAATGATGAGAAAAAAGATCCGCTAGATGAGGTAATAAGAAATTTTAACGAGAAGTGGTTTAAGGGCTGGGACGCTACGCCTGATGAGCAAAGGGCCAAATTTATACACATTATGGGTAAAGTAAAAGCGCGTAAAGATTTTGAGGAGAATTACGAGAAAAATACAGATGAAATCAACTGATGAATTTAAATTAGGGCCAATGAAAAACATTGAAAGGGCTTTGAACGCTAGAGTTTAAAATATAACTTATTTGTATTATATTTAGAAAATATTTATTCTAATATTTAACTTTATATTGCTACTGTTGAATCACCGGGGTAATTTATCAATTATTATTTATGATAAACCATATCAAATGTACCATATTTAAATGGTTAGTTTGTATCTATGTTTTGCTAAAATTTCTCTTAACTCTCGCATTTACTCTTTTTTATTTTTACTAATAGGGCGAGCATACTCTACGTGGCCACGCAACGTTACCGTTTTGGCCCCGCGAGAGGCTCGCAAGGAGAGCTTGCCGCTCCCTTGACCCACGCTTTTATCCAGACCGTATTTATTAAAATAGCCGAGTTAAGTAGGCTATTTTAATAAATATTTAAGCTTAGTGGCGTATCTCCGCAAGAACTCGGGATGGCAGTCGATTAATTTTTTATTTATAAGTGCGCATGACAAGATAGTAAGATTAGTTTGGCGGATCGTATTTAATTAAGCATAACCCCCCCCAAGAGCCTAGAAACCAAAAAGTATATTTGTGCGGCGGCCGGTTTGGCGGGATACGCCTAGACTAATCCGGGTGTATCTGATTTTATAGTATTTTCTTTATCGGTATTTTTGACGGTACGGCGTACGCCAGTCATTTTTGCATGCTCGCACTCTTTTATAAATTTTCTACATCTTTTTTCAACTTCTCGTAGTCCATCTGCAAAACGTAGTATTTTACCCTCAAATTTTGCAATTCTTCTTCTGACAGTCTTAATCCTTCTTCTAAACGCGTCATTAAGTTGTCGTACATATCTTTTTGTTTTTGCAAAGCTTTCGATAAGGCATCGTTGTAATCGTCGGTTAAATTCTTGACACGCTGCGCTAACTCGGTTGCTTGTTGCCGCAAATTCGATAACTCCTTCTCGTATTT
>CAUSIL010000170.1:0-4635 GCA_963531395.1 uncultured Campylobacter sp. | reverse complement strand
AAAATCTTTTCCTCCGAGCAAATTTGGATCTGCGAGCTCTTTAGCGTTTCAAATATCGCAGCGTTTGCCGCGAGATCGGCCGAGGTCACGGGCGAATGATCAGTTTTTAAATTTACTTCGAAATCCCGGCAGTTTTGGCTACGCGCACTTTCGGGTAAAGTCGAACGAGCCGCTAAAATCTCATCGTCAAAGCCCTTGTGGGCGTAAAATTTCATTATCTCGTCGCCTGCTTTTAGAGCCGCAAGTTTGGCTAGATTTAGTAAATTTTGCATTTTTGTTTCTTTTAAAAAGGCTTGTCTTTTGAGCGCCTTTGAATGAGTTTGAAATTTTCGCCCTGCGGCAGACTACATGTCTAGCCTTGGGACGAAAATTTCCGCACAACATTCAAATCCATCTCAAAATACTTCGCCTTGTCGTTTTGTGTTCAAATTTAAAGTCAAATTTGCGAATTTGAGTTGCCTAGACCAGCACCTTGAAAATATAAATTTTGCCTTAGCTTAAAGAGTTAAGGCGCCGTATTTTTTCTTTAGACGAGGCAGAAATGGGCCGAGCGAGGGCGCGTATATGAAATACGTAACCGAGCTTCGGCGAAATTTCTAACGAAGTATAAATGAAAAAGACAAGCCGCAAAATTTAAAATTACTTCGGCGTTCTGTTCGTCTCTCCGACGTACAGCTGTCTCGGCCTTACGATCTTTATACTCTCCTGCTCTTTTAGCTCTATCCACTGACTGATCCAGCCGGGGATCCTGCCGATGACGAAAATAACCGCAAACATATCGTTTGGTATGCTAAGCGCCTTTAAAATCAGTCCCGAGTAAAAATCGACGTTCGGGTAGAGGTTGCGCGAGATGAAATACTCGTCGTTTAGCGCGATCTCCTCGATCTTTTTGGCGATTTTTAGAAGCTCGGTGTTTATGCCGATCTCGTCAAATAACTTATCGCACATAGATTTTAGCACTTTGGCGCGCGGATCGAAGTTTTTATACACGCGGTGACCAAACCCCATCAGCCTAAACGGATCGTTTTTGTCTTTGGCGCGAGCGATGTATTTATCGACGTTTTCGACCGAGCCGATCTGCTCTAACTGGCGGATAACGCCTTCGTTTGCGCCGCCGTGAGCCCAGCCCCACAGCGCTCCGATACCCGCGGCGATACACGCATACGGGTGCGCGTGCGTAGAGCCTACGGTGCGCACGGTCGTCGTGGATGCATTTTGCTCGTGGTCGGCGTGTAGCATAAAGACCGTATCAAGCGCCTTAACCTCGATAGGTTTTAGATCCACGTGCTCGTACGGATAGGCTCTCATCATGTAGAGGAAATTTTCCGTAAAGCCGCGGTCTAAATTCGGATAAATAATCGGCAAGCCGCGCGAAAATCTATAAGAAAACGCCGCGATAGTAGGGATTTTGGCGATTATTCGCATCGCCATCTCGTGGTACTCCTCGGGCTTATCCATGTTTAGGTGATCAAAGTAAAACGCAGAAAGCGCCGAGACCGCCGCTTGTAGGATCGCCATCGGATGCGCCTTATCCGGGAAAGCATCGAAAATTTTCATCATGCCCTCGTGAATGAAGCTGCGTTTTTTAAGCTCGAGTTTAAATTCGTTGTACTGCTTTTTGTTCGGCAGCTCTTTATTTAGCAGCAGATACGCCACGTCGATGAAGGTTTTGTTTTCCGCTAGATACGCGATGTCGTAGCCGCGGTACATCAGCTCGCCTTTTAGCCCGTCGATATAAGTGATGCTAGAGCGGCACATCGCCGTCGAGGTATATCCGCGGTCAAACGTAAACATCCCCGTATCGCTAAAAAAGGTCGAGATGTCGATGACGTCGGGCCCCATCGTACCGTGCAGTATCGGAAAGTCGTAGCTTTTGCCGTTTCTGTTGTCTGTTAGCGTAACCGTATCGCTCATTTTAGCTCCTTTTGCAGATTTTTATTTTCGTAGCCCATTAGGATTTTGATACAAATCGTTACTATTATAGCCTGAGTTAGGCTCGCTAGTATGAAAGAGAAGTAAAAATTTTCATTTATACCGCCTGATTTGTAGGCTATGGTAGCAACCGCGATTAGAAGCGTTAGGGGCATCGAGTGCGAAAGCGCGTAAAGAAGGGTTTTGCGGAAACCTAGCAAATTTAAAAATACGCTCGCGCTCACGGCTCTAAATAAAGTCATAACTGTTACGATTAGTAGCGCGTCCCTAACCACTCCGTCTATAAAAATGGCATTTAACTTAAACGTCGAACCGATATGAACGAAAAAAGTCGGTACCAAAAATCCAAAACCGAAACTCGCAAGCTTATGCGGCAGGTCTTTTTTATGATCAAAAAAGGTCGCTATAAAGGTTCCTGCTACAAACGCGCCAAATGCAATCTCTAAATTTAAGTAAAGCATAAGCGCGATGATGCTAAAAAATAGCGCCATGCACAAACGGATGTCTTTTTCGGCATTATCGTAGTGAGGCATCAAGATGACGCGCAGCTGCGGATACCACCAAAATAGTACGTTTAGCGCCTTAAACGCGCCAGCGCTAAGCGCCAAAAAGCCGCCCAGATATAGCGTCGTGAGCGCAAGCTCGCTACCGGCGCCAAATTTCATATACGCTCCGACGAAAGTAAGCGCGGCAATGCTAACGACCTCTCCGATGGAGCCTACGAGCATGCCTAAATTTAGCCAATCTTTATCCTTGCCGTACTCTTTAAAAAGCGTAAAAATCATCCCCACGCTCATCAAAGGAATTATCAAGATAAATAGCTTGTCGATATTAAACGCGAAGGTAGTAAATGCCGAAAGCGCGTAAAGTATGGCTATATATAAGAGTCCGAGCTTTAAAATTTTCTTATCGGTTGTAAAAAATATCTTTAAATCAACCTCTGTACCCGCAAAAAACATCAGGTAAAAGAATCCCACTTCGCTCACGATTTTAAACATTTCATTATGACCTATGAGTCCTAGGTATCCTGCGAGCGCGCCTAAAATAATCTCCACGGGCGCGATAGGGATGCGTAAAATTTTAGAAAAATACGGCGATGAAAAAACGATAAGAGCTAGAACGATAAGAATACTTAGTCCGTCGGTTTGCAAATTTATCCTTTCTAAAAATGCGCGATTATAGCCTAAGCTTCGTTACGGTTTGATAAATTTGCGCTAATTAAGAAGACTGCTTTGGATTAAATTTTAGGATTTGGGCTTTGGAATTTACGGCAAATACCGAGAGTAAAATAGCCGAGCGCACACTCGGCTAAAATTCACTTTTAAAAAAGGCTCTCGCCTTTAGACAAACTTATTTGAAGAGATTTGATTAAGGCTATCTTAACCCAAAATCGCAAGCAAAGTCCCTAGCCGTAAGTAAATTTGTTAGGCTAGGGACTCGTATAAATTTACGCTACGCGGGATTTATCCCGCCAAACGCTGAAATTTATGTTTTTCCAGCTACGCGAGGTTGCCCCCGCTTCGCGTAGAAATTTTACTTTTTTCCAGTTCCGTAAGGCCTAAACGGCTTTACTTCACCTAGAAACGTTTTAATACTACTGAAGTAGTCTTAAAACGTTTTGCTGAACGGAGTTAGCTTGGCTCATAGCATAACTTCCTGACTGAGCAAGGATGTTAAACTTAGAGAAGTTTGCTGACTCAGCAGCGAAATCAACGTCTCTGATTTGAGATTCAGCTGATTTTACGTTTACTTGAGTAACTGTGATGTTGTTTACAGTTGCGACAAGCTGATTTTGAACAGAACCTAGGTCTGAGCGGATCTGATCAAGAGTTTTTTGAGCTGACTCAGCGATATCCATAACAGCCATTGCGCCGCGTAGAGTCATAACGCCTGCTGATTGATTTACGCTTAGCTCCTTACTCATTCTTGAAAAGCCCATAGCAGTAGCTAATTTACCCTCTATTTGACCGCGAACGTCTCTTAGAGAAACAGACTGTTGCTGGCCGCCGGCTGTAGAAAATGCATCCTTACTTAGATTAAGTTTAGTAGTTCCGCCGATTTTTATATCTCGTCCATCAAGTCGCACTAGATTTAAGCGACCTACGAAGCCCTTGGTTAAAGCAGCTGTTCCCTTACCAAGACCTTTTGATAAGTCGTTGCCTTTTACTTGTATGCCACGACCATCGCGGCTAGTAAGCACCATGGTTCCGGTTTCTGCGTCTACTGAAGCCTCTACGCCTGTTTGATCTTTTACTTTATTGATAGCGTTTACTAGAGCACCGTTTCTATCATTTGCTTTTACGTCAAGGTCGCCTATTTTTACGCCGTTGATAGAAAGGCTCTTGATAAGTCCTCCAGGTATCGCTACGGATGTTGCACCTCTCCAAGTTACGTCAAACGTAGCTCTAACACCCGTTTTATTCGCTACTTTATTGATGTTTTCAGCTAGCGCGCCTATACCTTGACCTAAGCCAAATCCTATATTAGCTTTAGCTACGCCAACATCGTTTACGCCGTCTACGTTTAAAAATTTCATATCGACAACGTTTAAAGAGGCTTTAGAAAGAGCATTCGCAAGTGTTAATAGTTTTGAACTCTCAAATCTTGTTAGGCCGATCTTATCTGACGTAGTAGCGCCGATAGATGCTTTAACTGTTTGGTTTGAGTAAGCGCCGATTTGGAACTCTTTGTTAGAGAATGTTC
>CAUSIL010000169.1:0-4690 GCA_963531395.1 uncultured Campylobacter sp. | reverse complement strand
ACTCGGCCTGGCCAGCGTAAATTTCAAAAAATATCCACTCGCCGGCAGCACCCCTTAGCGTGAAGGCAAAAAGCGCCAGCACGCCGCTTTCTTTGGCGAGGCTTGCTTTAATCTCCTTCATCAAAATTTTTTCAAATTTAGCGTTATCTTCAGGGCTAAGCGCAATTTTATTTAAACGTATATGCGCGCTTTTTAGTGCGCCCTACGAGAGCTCTTTTTGCCCTAAAATCTGGCTCTATATTAAATTTATTATTCGGCTAGCTCAATCTTGATCTGCCCGTCTTTTGCGACCGAGCTCACATCGCCCTCGATCACGCCCAGGCGCACGATGCCTTCGTAGTAAGGTTGGTAGCCGTAGTAGATGACAAAGTTATTCCACGGAGCAAAGTATGAGATCTCGCCTTTTTTGCCGTCGCTACCGCTCGGAGCGCCTCTTGTATCAGGCGGTTTTGGCAGCTTAGCGACCTTTTCGTGTCCGCCGTAGTCCTCTAAATTTAGCGTTAGCGGTAGCTGTGCGGCAAAGCTTCTTGCTGCTGCCGTATCATCTAGGATAGCCGTCGCTTCGCCGTTAGAGCTCTTTAGGACTATCTTTAAATTTTGCATTTTCTCTCCTGCTGCTAAATTTAACCCCGCAAAAAGCATAAAGACGGCTAAAATTTTTCTCATTCTTGTCTCCTTTATCTCTCAAATTTACCCCCGCAAAGCGCAGGGGTAGCGGTTTATTTCAAATTTGCTTTGAAAAATTCCTCAAATTTATCGTATGGGATCTTGTTATTTTTATTGTCATATAGATCTATATGCACGGCGCCCGGGACTATAACTAGCTCTTTATTTTTGTTGCCAAGAGATTTAAAAGCGTCCTCGCTAAAGTATCTAGAGTGCGCTTTCTCGCAGGCTACGATAAGAGTCGGAGTTCTCATCTCGCTTGCGTAGGCAAGGATAGGCATATTTATAAATGATATAGGATTTGTGACGATCCAGCCGTGCTCGCCAGAGTTTGAGTTGACGGCGCGTTTGTGATAGCCGCGATCCGTGCGGTAATACTTCGCATACTCAGCGATAAACTGCGGCGTGCTTGCGTCTATCTTTTTTGGATCAACGTTTATCGCACCAGTATATGCCGGTTTGCCATTTTTAGCATCGACCCAGCGTTGCTCGGCTAGCTTCTTTTTAGTTTTATATCTATCATCGGCGCCTATGCTATCGTTGTAGCCTTTTGCCATCACTCGCGTCATATCATACATCGTGCTGGTTGCAACCGCCTTTATGCGAGGATCGCTAAGAGCTGCGTTTAGAGCAAAACCGCCCCAGCCGCATATGCCTAAAATGCCGATCTTATCTCGATCTATATTGCTCTGGGTGCCTAGAAAATCCACCGCAGCGCTAAAATCCTCGGTATTTATCTCTGGGCTTGCTAAATTCCTCGGCACGCCGCCGCTCTCACCCGTGTAGCTTGGATCAAAGGCAAGCGTGATAAAGCCGCGCTCGGCTAAAGTTTGGGCGTAAAGACCGCTCGATTGCTCTTTGACTGCGCCAAAAGGTCCGCTAAGTGCGATCGCAGCTAATTTTTAGGCGTATAAAGATCGCCGACTAGCTCTACGCCGTAGCGATTTTTAAATTTAACTTTCTTGTGATCTACCTTATCGCTTTTAGCGAAAACTTTATCCCACTCGCTTACCATTGATACCGCTTCTAGCGGTGATTTTGCCACGTTCGTACCTGCCATTGCATTACCTCCTAAAATAAAACTTGACGCTACAAGCGTCGCCGCAAATTTCTTAAGATTCATCTCTTCTCCTTTAAATTTTCATTTTTGTACTTTGGCGAGCTTTGGATTTTCCTTGTCCCGCATATCGTTTTGCTGGGTGTATTATATCTGTATTGTAAATTTTACGTTAGAACGATCCTCTAAATTTCATGCCTAATCCTGCAAATTTTCTAAAAAGTTGTATAATTTTGCAAAATTTAGTTTGGAGGCGCAAAAATGGCTGATGTAAATTTACTAAAAGAGCAGACAAAAGAGTTTTTATTAGATAGATGCGGCGTAAACTGCCTAGAACGCAGCGAGATCGACTCGCTTGACTTTTATATCAGCGATAAAACGCATGATTTTATCAGCGCGGTTTATGAGCCGTCATTGTGCATAATACTGCAAGGAACAAAGGCGATCGGCTTTGGCGATGAGATGTACGGATATGACGAGCAGACCTATGCGCTAGCTTCTACTCATGTGCCGTTAAATGTAAGCCTAAAGGACGCCTCAAAAGAGAAGCCATATATATCGCTTAGCATTAAATTTAGCCTAGATGAGGTCTATGAAGTACTAAAAGGCGTGGATGTAAAGGAGGAAAGTCTACAAAAAAGTGAAAAAGGCATATTCTTTGGCGAGCTAACGGATGAAATTTTAGAGCCTGTTTTGAGGTTTGTCTGGCTACTAGAAAAGCCGAAAGAGAAGGTCAAATTTCTCTCAGACCTTGCTAAAAAAGAGATACTTTACACGCTCGTAACAAACGATAAAAGCGGCTATTTTTTAAGTAAATTTGCGATGCAAGGCAGCGTCTCGAATAAAATTTCAAAAGCCGTAGCAAAGATAAAAAACGAGTTTTCGCAAAAACTAAACATGAAAGATGTTGCGCGCGAATGCGATATGAGCGAGTCTTCGCTATATCATAACTTCAAAACCGTAACTTCGCTAAGCCCAGTAGCCTTTCAAAAAAAGATCCGCCTAGAAGAGGCTAAAAACCTGCTCGCGACCAAAAAGATCGGCGTTGCGCAGGCTGCATTTGACGTGGGATATGAGAGCGCATCGCAGTTTAGCCGCGAATACGCAAGGATGTTTGGGATGCCGCCTAAAATTCACAGCGAAATTTTACGCGCGGAAGCTGGCGGATAAAATCAGTCCGTCGTAAATCTATTCGTTATATAATTTAAGCTAAAATGAATGGCGAGCTATTTTAAATTTTATATTAGGAGACGTTTTATGAAATTTTTAGGCAAGATTCGAGTCGGCGCGGCGGCGCTGGGGCTGGCGATGTGTTTTAGCGGCGCGCAGGCGTTTTTTACGATTGATTTTAACGAGCAGTGGTTGCGGCAGGACGCGTATAACCGCGCTATGAATCAAGCAAGAAAAAATTTAAATCCGCCCGATGATTCCGCCTACGCCAAAGACGTTAAGACCGATATACTCTATACGGGCGCGCTAGTGCGAGCAGGAAATCATTTTTTGGATATGGACGGCATCGAGCAGATAGCGCAGCTATTTCCCGCCGCGCAGCAAGATGAGGGGCGGCGCTTGCTAGTAGAGGGTATAGATAAGCTAAACGGTAGCGTCGAGCAGCTATACGGCATACCCAAAGAAAACGTGGCGACCGGTATCGTGGCGCTACTAGGAGGCGCTTATGCAGCGTATTTTAATCATCCGATGCCGGACGAGGCCGTAAAGCCCGCATTTTTGCAGATCGCCGAGTTTTTGCGCAAAAAACCGGAGCTATTTGAGGGAAAAGCTACGGAAATGATGAACTCGTATCAGATATCTATGGGGCTTGGGTTTTTGCTGATGGCGATGCAGCAGGAGCTACAGCAGCATCCAAATCCGGCGCATGAGGCGGAGCTAAAAGCCGTAGGCAGGCTGGTTTTTAAATCATTACTAAACGTAGAACCGGAGCAAATGGATTTTACCGCATCCGGCATAGTCTTTAAATAGGCGTTTTATTTTTTGCGCGAGCAAGGAAACTGCGTGCAGGCTCGCGCTACCTGCTAGGAGGCTTGCGGCGCAAAAAGTCGTCCTAGCAGCGCTTTTGAGCGCGACTAAACAAATACTCAAACATAAACAAAAGCCTATTTTTGACACACCCGGCTTTTGGCCGCGACCGAGCAAATACCCAAACCGCGCTCAAGGGCCAAATTTAAATAAGCCCGCGCGCCTTGCAAAATCCGGCCGATTTTTTATTTTAAAATAGCGGGCGCATTTTTCGGTATTTTTAAAACCCTAAAGCTAAAATCGTCTTTACGCTTTTGCTTCTAAATAAACTCTCTTGGATGATAAATTTGTACGCCCTTAGCCTCCGTCTGCGCTGCGGCGATGACGGCAACCGCGATATCTTTCGCGCTCATCGGGCGGTAGTTCGTTAAGATAAATTTTGGCAAAAGCCCAAACAGCCAAATCGTAAAAAGCTCTCCCATACGCACCTGCTCGCGCTCGCTTTTTATCGCAGGTAGCCGCGCGATTTGTAAGCTCTCGTAATCCAGCGCGGCAATCTTTTTCTCCGCCTTGCCCTTTGCGCGCAGATAAAAAAACCTCGACCGCTCGTTTGCGCCCTGCGACGAGATGAGCGCGAAACGGCGCACACCTGATGCGATGCCCCATTTTGCGATATTTACGGGGTAGCTCACGTCCACTTTATAAAACTGCCCGCGGCTACCGGCTTGTTTCATCGTCGTGCCAAGCGCGCAAAATATCTCGTCTATCTCGCGCGGCGGCATGTTTTTTACGTCGCTAAAATTTACGATCTGCGTCTCTAGCTTTTCGTGGCTAAAATTTAGCTCCCTGCGCGCCCAAACTATGATTTTGTCGTAGTTTTCATTTTCGCAAAGCCCGCAAGCGATCTCGCGTCCGATCGCTCCGGTGGCACCCGCGACCAAAGCCGTTTTACCCATTTTTACTCCTTAAGCGTTAAATTTTATCCCAGGC
>CAUSIL010000168.1:0-4704 GCA_963531395.1 uncultured Campylobacter sp. | reverse complement strand
GGGCTAATCTCGTCTAAAATTTTATAAATTTCGCCGATTTTCATCAAAATTTATTCGCCCTTCGCGCCGTTTTGGGCAGCGGCGTCAATGCTAGCTTTATACGTCAGCGCGCACTCTTTGGCCAGCTCGCGGATTTTTAGGATGTAGTCTTGCCTTTGCGTTACGCTGATGGCTCCGCGCGCGTCAAGGACGTTAAACGTATGGGCTGCTAGCATGCAATAATCATACGCTGGCAGCGAAATTTTGGCCTCCAAGCAGCGTTTGCACTCGCCGAATGCATTTTCAAACTGGCGAAATAGCATATCTACGTCTGCGACCTCGAAATTATATTTACTCCACTCAAATTCGCCTTGCTTGTGAACGTCGGCGTAGGTCACGATGTTGCCGCCCCTATCGTCCCAAACTATATCGTAGACGCTATTTACGTCCTGCAGATACATCGCAAGGCGTTCGAGTCCGTAGGTGATCTCGGCCGAAACCAGCTCGCATGCGATGCCGCCCACTTGTTGAAAATACGTAAACTGCGTCACCTCCATGCCGTCTAGCCAGACCTCCCAGCCTAACCCCCAAGCACCCAGCGTCGGGCTCTCCCAGTTATCCTCGACAAAGCGGATGTCGTGATTTTTCAAATTTAACCCGAGCTTTTCAAGGCTTTTTAGATAAAGCTCCTGTATATTTTCCGGGCTTGGTTTAATGAGCACCTGAAACTGATAATAAGCACCCAGGCGGTTTGGGTTTTCGCCGTATCTACCGTCGGTCGGGCGGCGAGAGGGCGCTACGTACGCAGTCGCCCACGGCTTTGGCCCGAGGCTCCTTAAAAATGTCGCCTGATGATATGTGCCCGCACCCGCAGGCATATCGTATGGCTGCAGTATCACGCAACCCTGCTCGCGCCAGTAGTTTTGCAACGTCAAAATAATCTCTGAAAACGTCATTTTTTACCTTTATTTTATTGATATGTAAATTTCTATTTTTTCGTTTAAATATTTCTCAAAGTCCGTTTCGTAGGCCCTTTTTAGCTCAGAGCTTTCAAAATATTTCCAAATTTCTCCCCAAAATTTGGCTACGTTTTGCGGTTCGCCAGGAAAGCTAAAAACGGCGTATTTGCCGCTTTTTATTTCTAAAATTTCGCCGCCTGAGCAAAGCGGCTTCGTACCGATCAATAAATCATAAAACCCGTTTACGCCGTTTTCGTAACTGCAATAAACGCCGTAAATTTCACTCTTACCGTCATAAAATTCTTTTGCAAATTTAACCCACAAGGCCGGGATTTTACCGTCGCCGTTTATCTCGTCGGCATTTTTGGTGCGAGTTTTTAGTCCGTAAATTTTAAAACCCTCTACCGCTAAAATTTCCACGATTACTCCTTGTCGCCTTTGAAATTTTCAACCGCTTTGTTCCACATGAGCTTGTATTTTCGCTTTAAAAACTCGACTTCGTCTTGCGAATTTTTTAGCTGCTTCGTGAGTGTTTCAACCGTCTTTCTATCCTCGTCGTAGAGTTCTTGCATCGAGATTAGCGCCTCTTTTAAAAATTTATTTTCGTTGCGCAGGGTCTCTAGCGTCTCGTCTTTAGCATCAAGCACCTTTTCGTGTAAATTCAGTATCGTACCGATCGTCTTTTCAACGAAGCTAAAGCCTTCTGAGCCCATCTGCGGAGCCGGCACGGCCACGACGCTAGGCACCACGCTCATCGTGCCTTGGCTGGCTTCTATGAGGATCTCGCCGCCTTCTTCTTTCGTGTTTAGCACGCCTCGGTTTATCATCCCCTCGATCACCTCGCGCTCTAGGTGCACGAGCTTGCAAAATTCGTCTATGCTTAAGTATGTCTGCATCTTTGCTCCTTTAGGCGAGTAAAATTTCCACCTTCGCCGAGTCTTCCTCTACTTGCTTAGCTTTCGCCGCTCGGTCGGCTTTTAATGTCTCGTCTAGATTTTGGTCGTTTAGGGCTAAAATTTGTAGCGCCAGATAGGCTGCGTTTACAGCGCCTGCTTTACCGATCGCCACGGTACCTACGGGCATGCCGCCCGGCATCTGCACGGTCGAATAAAGCGCATCCACGCCGCTAAGCGCGGAGCCTGCCATCGGTATGCCGATCACGGGGCGAGTGGTGTTTGCCGCGATAGCGCCTGCTAAATGCGCCGCCATGCCGGCTGCTGCTATAAATACCTGAGCGCCTTTTTCCTCGGCTGTGGCGACGTATTCGCTCGTTCGCTTCGGACTTCTGTGCGCCGAGCTGATGATTAGCTCATAAGGGACGTTAAATTTTTCAAGCACCTTTGCCGCCTCGCTAACTACGTCGTAGTCGCTCTTGCTTCCCATTATTATAGATACGAATTTCATTTTATTTCCTCTCTTAAAAAGCTAAATTTAGGCAACTTCGCGCCCAAATTTACTTCGTTTTCGTTGCCGCTGTGGATCTCGGCGATCTCTTTGCCTTTTTTGGTTACGAGTTTTTTAAATTTGATAAATTTCTTGCCGTCGCGACCGAAAATTTGTGAGATATCGCTCTCGCGCTCATCTATCCGCGAGCCAAGCGGCGCCACGATCTCGTACTCGTTACTGGGGAAAATTTTATATTTGCATTTAAAAAACTCGCCGTCTAAAGTCATAGCGTTTACCTGATGAGTGCCTTCTTCTAGGCTGCTGGCGTGATTTTGCGTATCCGTTTTTTCAAACGGGCGATTTACCAAGTAGCCGTCGGTAAAGCCGCGATTTTTTAGCGTATTTAGCTCGCCTGCGTAAATTTGCGCGTCGAATTTTCCCGCCACGGCGTCGTCGACAGCCATACGGTAGGCTCTAGTCGCGCAGGCGGCGTAGTATTCGCTTTTCGTGCGACCTTCGATCTTTAGGCTATCGACCGCGCCGCTTTCGATGATATCTTTGATGTGCGCAGATAAATTTAAATCCTTCGAGTTCATCACGTGCGTGCCGCCTTCTTCGTCCTCTTCTAGGCGAAACAGCGTCCCGCTCTCGGGATTTTTGGCGTAGAGTTCGTATTTAAACCTGCAGTCATTCGCGCAGCTGCCGCGGTTTGATTGGCGGCCGCTTTGAACCGCGCTCACTAAACAGCGTCCCGAGTATGCAAAGCACATCGAGCCGTGTACGAAAATCTCGATATCTAGCGTCGGGATTTGCTCTTTTATCTTCACGACGTCTTTTAGGCTCATTTCGCGCGCTACGACGATGCGTTTTGCGCCCATTTCGTGGTAGATTTTAGCATCAAGCGCATTCATGACGTTTGCCTGCGTCGAGAGGTGGATCTCAATCTCGGGCGCGATCTCTTTTGCCAGGCTCATGACGCCGGGAGTCGCGATGATAAAGGCATCGGGCTTCATTGCAGAAATCGTTTGCAAGTGGCGCTTTAGCGGCTCTATTTGCGAATTAAAAGGAAACGCGTTTACCGTCGCGTAAAATTTCTTGCCCTTTGCGTGCGTGTATTCGATAGCTTCTTTAAAGGTTTCAAGGTTAAATTCGCGCGCCGAACGAGTGCGAAGCGAAAAGCTCGCCACCGATGCGTATACCGCGTCCGCGCCGTATTCTAGAGCTATTTTTAGCTTGGTTAAATTTCCCGCGGGAGATAAAAGCTCGGGCTTTTTCACTTTTTGCCCAAGCTTTCGATTAGAGCCTCGATATCGTCGTTGCTGACGAGGTTTTCGGTGTGCGTATCGCCCGCGATATGTACGGCCGAGGCCACGCGCTTATCGTCGTCGATCTTGCCCTCAAACAGGCTGCTCATATACTTACTAAGCGCGCGCATGACGTTGATAACGCGCTCGATCTTTTGACGGTGGATGTCTTGATACTGCATCATATCCATCGCCATCATTATCTCGTCCTCGGCCATTCTGACGTTATCTAGCGTCGTTTCGGCGGAGCTTTTTAGGGCGTTATTTTTTTCTAGCGCTTCGGCAAAAGTAGCGATATTTGGGAATTTTTCGTGCAGTTTGGTAAAAATTTCGATATTAGCCTCTATACCGCCGATAATCTCGCTAAGCCCGCTCTCCGCGTCCATAGAAAAGTTATTGATCGCATCAAGCTTGTCAAACATCTGCGTGGCTTTTTCTTCGCTGTCTTTCGTGACGTCGTCTAGCTGATGAACCATCTTGTGATCATCCGTCGGAGGAGGCGGAGGCCACGGCATATTTGAGGATACTTTATAGTCGCCGGAGTCGAATTTAACGTCTTCGTCTTTGCTCTCTACCGAGGCTTCCTCGGCGGTTTCTAGGTTTAAATTTTCATCGTCGCTAGCTTGCGCGTCGTCGGTCTCGGCGGCAACGCCCTCTAAATCGCCCGCCATCAAGGCGTCAAGTTCTTCTTGCGTCATAAAAACTCCTATTTAAATTTAGGCTGATTATATAAAAAATTAACGAAATGTAAGTTTAAAAAGCGAATTTTATCCTTAAATTTATCAAATTTTAGGTAGCATCTCGGAAATAAAAGGACGAAAATGAAAGTTGATCTTCACAATCACACTCCGCTTTGCAAACACGCCGTAGACGAGCCCAGGCAGTACGTTTTGAGTGCGATAAATTCAAACTGCGAGTATTTTGGCTTTAGCGATCACGCGCCGATGAAATTTGACGAAGCGTACCGTATGGATTTTTCGCAAATGGATGTTTATGAGAGCGCAATTTTGCGCCTTAGAGATGAATTTGACGGGCGGATAAAAATAATGCTGGGCTACGAGGTCGATTTTTTAGAG
>CAUSIL010000167.1:0-4753 GCA_963531395.1 uncultured Campylobacter sp. | reverse complement strand
CGGGTTGCTGCGTGTTTTTTGGGGGTGTGTGTAAATTTGCCCGGTGGGGGGGGGGGGGGGGGGGTAAACACCCACCGCCAAAAATCAATTTCATACGCTAATGGGCATTTAAACGTTGCCCATTTTTGATTTTCGGACTGATTTAAACCGACGAGCAAATAGACGCGCGGCAGACTGCACCGCCTCTAGCGATGATTTTACGCGTTTAAGACCGTTTGCTGGGCTAAATTTGGCTTTGCTTGCAAAGGCCGGTTTTGCGCCCGCCTTAATCCCTTTTTATGCTTTTGATGATATAATTTCTCAAAAATAAGACTTTTGCGATTTGGAGCGAAAATTTAGGTTTTGGATCAAATTTAGCGCGATTTTAGCGGGTAGCTCGAGTCAAAAACCGCGCCGCAGCGAGCTTGATTTGTGCAGGTAAGCTTAAATTTTACGCCCCAAAACCGCAAACGCTCTAAAATTTATCAAAAAAGGAGCCAAAATGAAAACGCTAGTAGTTTTATCCCATCCAAATTTCGCCGCCTCTCGCCTAAACAAGGCGCTGGCAAACGCCGCTAAAAGCGCGGGCGCCGAGGTTCGCCACCTAGAGGGACTATACGGTACCGACACCCTTAAAATCGACGTCGCAGCGGAGCAGGAGGCGTTTTTGCGCGCCGATCGCATCGTGTTTTTGTTTCCGATGATGGGCTTTAACGTGCCGTCAATGCTAAAGGCATACATCGACTACGTGTTAAGCCGCGGCTTTGCCTACGGGCAGGGCGCGAAGATCGCGGGCAAACAGCTGCAAATCGCCGTGAGCGCGGGCGGCGGACTAGGCGAATACTCCAAGCACGGCGCGATCAAATTTAGCCTAAACGAGATTTTACTACCGCTTCAGTGCTGCGCGGACTTTTGCGAGCTCGTTTACGGGCGCATCTTTGCTAGCTGCGGCGTGGAGCCGGGCGTGCCTGATAGTGCGATAGAGGCGCATGCGGCGAGATTTACGAAGCTCTTAAACGACGAGCTTGAAGAGGACGAATATCAAATTTAGCAAGGTAAAATAGCCTAGTTTTGAGCCCAAATTTGCCTCGCTAGCGGCGATTTCCTGTGCGGAGTCGCCGCTTTTCAAATTTAGCCTTAAAAGATAGTTTTGAAACTTAAGTTAGATGATAAGCTCGGCGCGTTTTGGCGGTTTTTCATTGCCGCATTTTGGGGCGATTTCTAGGCGGCCAGCCCCGCACCTTTTTGGTGCTTTGCTTTGGAGCGAATGTATTTTGCGGCGCGAATCGGTTAAATTTGCGCTATCTTAGCAAGGCTTGTAGCCCGTATTTTTAACGCGGGCTATGATTTGGATTTTATGAAAATTTATTTTTATAGACTAGGATTTTGGTTTTAAATTTAGCTCGTTTCGCCGCATTTTAAAACGGCGCAAATCCTTATAAATTCGGAGTTTTTATGATTTTTGGCAAGATTGATTATCTAAATTTGCTTCCCTTTCACGTATTTTTAAAGCGCTCACGCCTAAGCTCGCAGGATAAAAAAATCATCGAATTTAAAAAAGGAGTGCCTAGCAAACTAAACCGCGATCTGCGCTGCCGCAGGATCGACGCAGCCGTGATCTCGAGTCCCGAAAGCCGCAAAAAACGCTACAAAAAGGTGAGCCTGGGTATCGTAGCTAAGGGCGACGTCAAAAGCGTGCTCGTGCGAAAGGGTACCGCCGCGCGCCCGGATCCCGCGTCTGCGAGCTCAAATGCGCTAGCCGGAGTGTTGGGGCTTGAGGGCGAGGTACTCATCGGCGACCGCGCGCTAAAGGCGTATCTGCGGGAGGGCGAGGAGGCGTTTTACGATCTGGGGCGGGCGTGGCGCGAGCGGACGGGCTTGTCGTTTGTTTTCGGGCGATTTTCCTGCGTGAAGGGGCGCGGCGCGTATGAGCGGCTGGCGCGCGAGTTTTTGCGAGCAAATGTCAAAATCCCAAACTACATCCTCGCCAAATACGCCCAAACTAGGGGTATCAGCGCAGATGATATCAAATGGTATCTTAAATTTATCAGCTACGAAATCGGCGCAAAAGAGCAAAAAGCGCTGCGGATATTTTTCAAAGAAGTGCGAAAAAACGGGCGGACGGCGAAGATTCTGGCATAGCAAATCGTAAAATTCTAGCTAAAGCGCCGTTTGGGCTTGCGCTTTTGCGGTGCCGATAATGCGATCTAGAGCTAAATTTACTTCGCGCGCCGTCCAAAAAGCATTTAGCGAGGAAGGCGGTAAATTTTTGCTAAGACCAAATCCGCAAGCATCGGCTCGGTTTTTGGCTCTCCCGGCATGCAAGCGGAAAGACGGGCTTGGTCGTAGCGGCTCTAGTAGACAAGATCGCCCAGAACGCGACGCTAAAGGTATGCTTGGTCGCTGCCGGCTCTTTTTTACGGTGCTGTTTTGCCTGCGCTAAAGGCGGCTCAGTCGCGTCGCCGCGTAGTTTTGGTGTTTTGCCGCCTTTGCAAATAAAAATGCGCATCAAAGGCGCAGCGATCTTGACCGTTACGAGACAACGGCGCTTAAGTCCGCTCCCAAAAACCGTCACTACGTCGTTTGCGGCAAATTTATTAACCCGGCTTTGTCGATTTTATGCCGATTTTATTTACTTTTGCAGCTCGCTTCTGCCCATTTTTGCTTGTATTTCTTTGCCCGCTAAGGCGATAAAGCTTTTTGTAAGTTTTGTAGATAGCGATATACTCGCGTTTTAGATTTTTAGAGCGGTTAAATTTAGGCTATTTTAAGGCCTAAAAATATAAACTTTTATCGCAAATAGCCCTAAATATGAGTATTTTGGTGCTGTGTAAATTTACCCCGCTGGGGTTTGAAACAATAGCTCATATCATCCGCATATAAAGACACTGTGTGTAAATTTACCCCGCTGGGGTTTGAAACGCGCGTAAATTTACGGCCGCTTCTATGATCGCGTCAGTGTAAATTTACCCCGCTGGGGTTTGAAACTTTGCGCTTTGCGCCCAACGAACGCAAAGGACGTAAGTGTAAATTTACCCCGCTGGGGTTTGAAACTCGTAGTGAGTGTCATAACTGCCAGTGCCGTTATGTGTAAATTTACCCCGCTGGGGTTTGAAACAATCAAAAAAACTCATACTAGCGACGTTTTCGCAAGGTGTAAATTTACCCCGCTGGGGTTTGAAACTTTTCCGCCATTATCAAAGCCTTTGACATACTGCAGTGTAAATTTACCCCGTTGGGGTTTGAAACTAGTCGCGACGTCTCTGCTTTTTGCTAACGCTAAAGTGTAAATTTACCCCGTTGGGGTTTGAAACATATGGGTGTTGAAATACAATATCATTGGCGCTTGTGTAAATTTACCCCGTTGGGGTTTGAAACCGTCGATAAAGCAAGACCGCCTAGCGTAGTAAGAAGTGTAAATTTACCCCGTTGGGGTTTGAAACCTATATAAAAACACTCTTTACCGCGCCGACGGTACGGTGTAAATTTACCCCGTTGGGGTTTGAAACTGTCGGTGCCGCCTAGATACACGGTGCCGATCGTGTGTAAATTTACCCCGTTGGGGTTTGAAACATTCTTGAAGCTTCGCATTCATCTCTTGCTCTGCTGTGTAAATTTACCCCGCTGGGGTTTGAAACTCGATACGAATCGTCATACTATCCAAATCTATATCGTGTAAATTTACCCTGTTGGGTTTGAAACAAATTCATAGTCAAGGAAAAGCGATCCTTTTCCTTTCGTGTAAATTTACCCCGTTGGGGTTTGAAACCCCGGGTTTGCTTCGCGCAGCTCGTCGGCCTTTTTGGGTGTAAATTTACCCCGTTGGGGTTTGAAACGCCCGTATGCTTTCATTTCCACGCCCGCGGCTTTTGTGTAAATTTACCCCGTTGGGGTTTGAAACTGTAGATCGGGTTTTGGCCATTTGCGCCTTAATCAGTGTAAATTTACCCCATTAAGGTTTGAAACCGAATAAATTTGACAAAAATTATTTTATCGGCGAGGTGCAAAATATCAAACTATACGCTTCATCCGCCCAAAACCAAAGTCGCCGTTTAAGACAACCCATGCGACCCGCGAAGCCAAAAAATAGTAGCTTAAGCGCGCTTAGGGTAAAATTCGCCCAAATTTTACAAAGGACAAACGATGGATTTAGAGAAAATTTACAAGGATGCGGGCGCGTTTTTGCAGGGGCATTTTTTGCTTAGCAGCGGCAACCACTCGCAGTTTTACCTCCAAAGCGCCAAAGTGCTCGAAGACCCGCAGCTAGCGGGTAAACTAGCAAGCGAACTGGCCGCCGTCATCGAAAAATCGGGCGTAGAGTTTGACAGCGTCTGTTCGCCCGCTCTAGGCGGCATTTTGGCCGGTTACGAGCTAGCTCGCGCGGCGAAAAAACGCTTTATTTTTACCGAGCGAGTCGAGCGCGTGATGAGCCTGCGACGCGGTTTTGAGGTGAAAAAGGGCGAGAAATTTATCGTCTGCGAGGACATCATCACCACGGGCGGCTCGGCGCTGGAGGCTGCGCACGTGATCGAGAGCCTAGGCGGCGAGGTCGTGGCGTTTGCCGCGCTTGCTAATCGCGGCTTTTGCAAGGTCGCAAATTTAGCGGGCAGCGTCGCTAAAGCTAGCGCCAAACTGCCTGCCGACAAGCTGTTTTTCGCGCTTGGAAACTTTGAGTTTGAGATTTATGAGCCCGCAAACTGTCCACTCTGCGCCGATGGAAGCAAGGCGATAAAGCCCGGCAGCAGAGGTAACTAAATTTGCTAAATTTCGCGGC
>CAUSIL010000166.1:0-4781 GCA_963531395.1 uncultured Campylobacter sp. | reverse complement strand
CAAAGCTCTCAGGCTCTTTTAGCGGCGTAAGCTTGCCATCCGTTTTAAACTCGCCCTGCTTGCCGTCAGCCAAAACGACGTTTTTACCCAGCATTTGCAAAAACTCGAATATATTTTTCGCGTCCGCATGCGCTAAGAACGAGCTATCTATCACGATATTTTCGCACTCCTCTAAAAACTCCGCGATCTGCTCAAACTCCTCCTCGCCGACGTTGCACTCGCCGCTTAGGTATCCTTCGTCAAGCCCCTCAAAATATTCGCGCGTTTGCTTGTCAAATTTAGACGCGTCAAGCGAGTATTTACAAAGCAACGCTAGCACGTAGCTAGCCGATCCGATCTCGCAGCGAACGAGGTTTTCGGCGCCTAAAATTTTATCCTCAAAGCAAGAAATATATAAAAATTCATTTTGCTTTATCTGCTTTGCTAGCTGCGGATTTTGCTCGCAGAGCAAGCTTGCCAGGCTCAAAGTTTTTGCATTTTTAAATTCGCTAAATTTCATCTTTTATCCTTTAAATTTAGCTTGGATTTTATAAAAATTTATTTTAAGAGGGGGTAAATTTGCGCCGATTAGACGCAAATTTGATTATCTTTCTAGGCCGAATTTGACGGCTGCTCTAGCAAGCTCGAGAGTGGCGTCTACGAATTTATCTTTTTTCGTCGCGTACGGCAAAAATAGCGGTATCTCCGTACAAGCCGCGATATACGCGTCAGCCTCGATAGCCGCGATAGTATCGTTAAAAAGACCCACGTACTCTTTTAGCCTGTTTGCTTTTGCGCCCTTGTAGATGCAGTCCATGATGTTTGTCATCAAATTTTCCGGGATTTTTACGCACTCTAGGCCTGCTGCTATCAGCTCGTTTTCGTAAATTTTAGCTGCGGTCGTGCCGGTGGTGGCGATGACGGCGATCTTTTTAGCGTGCGGGAAATTTGATTTTACCGATGCGGTCGCGATTTTGGCGATGTGCAGGATATTTACGCCGCACTCCTGCGTTAGGCGCTCGGCAAAATAGTGAGCCGTGTTGCAAGCTATACAGATAGCCTCGCAACCGGCGTTTTTTAGCCTGGTTGCAGACTCTTTCATAAAAGGAAACGGATCCTCGCCTCCGTGCAAGATATACGCCGTGCGGTCGGGTATCTGCGGATAGTTGTCGATGACGATGGGGATGTTATCCTGATCTTTTGCGGCGTTTGTGAGTTCTACGATCTTAGCGTATAGATCTATCGTAGCTAGCGGTCCCATACCGCCTAAAATTCCGATTCGTTTCATGAAAAAGTCCTTAAATTTAAAAAGCCGAGAGCGAAGTCTCGGCTAAATTTAGCTCTAGCTATTAAAGAAGAATAGGAGCTACCACAAATCCTAATGCAACCGAAAGTGCAACCATGATGGTTCCCGGAACGATAAAGCTGTGATTTATAACAAATTTACCGACTCTAGTAGTACCCGTGTCATCCATGGCGATAGCGCCCAAAGTCGTAGGATACGTAGGAAGTACGAATAGTCCTGAAACTGCGGCAAATGAAGCAACCAATATCCAAGCATTTTGTGCATTTTCAGGGCTGGTCATGCCCATAGCAGCCGCAACGGCAGGCATCATAACCTTCGTAGTTGCAGCCTGCGAATATAGCAAGCAGCTTAGGAAATATAGAGCGATAGCGAGTACGAAAGGATACTTAACGACGACGTTTTTTGCAATATCGGTAATTTGCCCCAAGTGTCCTTGCACAAAAACGGTACCCAGCCATGCTATACCCAGGACGCAGATGCATGCGTTCATACCGCTTTGGAAAGTACTGGTCGAAAGAAGCTTGCTAGTATCCACCTTGCAAAGTACGACGATAAGAAATCCGATAGTAAGCATAAATGTCATAATGGCGCCATCTCTATCGAGAGTTAAAACCTTGCTTGGCTTTTCTTTATCTTCAACATATTTTGCACCCGTAGCATCGTCTATGCTAACTTTAACATTGGGCATTGAAGCGATTTGCTGAAATTTTTCAGGGGCTTTAGCTTCATAGACTTTTTCATATCCTACGACATAGCTTGGTTTTATGATGCCGACATTTTTAGAAATAGCAAGAGCGTAGAACACTACCGCAAGAACTCCTATAGCAAAGATTGCTACTGAACGTTTCGCATACGGCGGTAACTCTTTATGTCCCGATTCGCCTTTGACATCGGAAACCAAACCCTGGGCTAATCTTTGTTGGTATATAGGGTCTTTTGAGAGGTCTAGATCGTAAAATTTATTTACGATAAATGCAGTAATCAGCATAGCTATAAAAGTCGTAGAAATACAGATAAAAAGTAACATCGGATAGCTTACACCCAGTTTTTCCATTACGCCAGTCATAGCGACAAATGCTGCTGCAACGGGGCTAGCGGTAATGGCCACCTGAGACGAAACTACCGAAAGCGCAAGAGGCGCGCTAGGCTTTATATTTTGCCCCTTTGCAACGTCTACGATAACCGGTATCATAGAAAATGCCGTGTGTCCGGTGCCTGCGAAAATAGTAAGCAAATATGTAACGATAGGCGCTAGATAGTTGATTTGCTTTGGATTTTTACGCAAAATTTTCTCTGCTTGCTGAACGAGCCAATCAAGTCCGCCGGCAACTTGCATAGCGGAAATCGCAGAGATAACCGATGCGATAATTAAAATAACGTCGGTTGGGATATGTTTCATCTCCGTTTTCATTCCCAAGACAAGCGTCAAAACAATAACGCCTACGCCGCCGGCGTAACCGATACCCATACCGCCTAGCTTAACGCCTAGGTAGATGCCTCCAAGTAGGACTATGAACTGCAAAATCAGCATAATATCCATAGGAAAACTCCTTTTAGTAAATTTAACTTATAAATTTAAAAACGCCGAAAGATCGCTCTCTCGGCGCATGAATGCCTAAATTTACTTACCCATGTGAGGGTTTAGCATATTTTTAGGCTCTAAAATTTTATCGATTTCCTCTTTTTTGAGGTAGCCTCTTTCTAAGCAGATATCGCCTACGGCTTTGCCGGTTTGCAACGCTTCTTTAGCGATGCTTGCAGATTTTTCGTAGCCGATGTATGGGTTAAACGCAGTTACGATACCGACTGAGCCGAGTACTGATTTTAGGCATGCCTCAGGATTTGCGGTTAGTTTTCTAACGGCTTTTTCGGCTAGGGTTTTCATCGCGTTTTCAAGGATGAAGATAGAGTTAAATAGCGCGTAAGCGATGCCGGGCTCAAAAGCGTTTAGCTCAAATTCGCCTCTCTCGCTGCAAAGCATGATGGTTACGTCGTTGCCGATTACCTCGTAGCACGCCTCGCCTACGACCTCTGCGATGACCGGATTTACTTTACCAGGCATAATTGAGCTACCTGGTTGCATTTGTGGTAGATTTATCTCGCCAAGACCGCATCTTGGGCCTGAGTTCATTAGTCTTAAATCGTTTGCGATCTTGCTTAATCTAACGGCAGCAGTTTTTAGCGCGCCGCTAACGTGAACGAAATCTGCGGTATCTTGCGTAGCCGCGATAAAATCATCGGCAGGTTTAAAGTTTACGCCTGTGATTTGGCTCAAAATTTTATGAACAGCTGCTTTGTAATCAGGATGGCAGTTGATGCCCGTTCCGATCGCGGTTGCGCCCATGTTTAGCACAGCCATAGACTCTCTTGCGGCGGTGATTTTTTCGATATCGCTTTTGATGTAGCTTGCAAATGCGTTAAACGTGTTGCCAAGCGTAGTAGGAACAGCGTCCTCTAGCTCGGTTCTACCCATTTTGATGATATCTTTAAAGTCTTTTGCCTTGGCTTCCAGCTCGTTTTTAAGTAGCTCCATAGCCTTTAAAAGATCGGTTAGTTTAGCGTATGTAGCGACTTTGATCGAGCTTGGATAAGTGTCGTTGGTGCTTTGGCCTAAATTCGTATGGTCGTTTGGATGCAGATACTGATACTCGCCTTTTTTGTGTCCTAGGCTCTCAAGCGCGACGTTTGTTATAACTTCGTTCGCATTCATATTGGTGCTAGTTCCCGCACCGCCTTGGATCATATCTACTACGAATTGATCTAAATATTTACCCGCGATCAGCTCATCGCACGCTTTTGCGATGGCGTCGGCTTTTTGCGCGTCTAGAACTCCGACTTCTTTGTTGGCTAAGGCCGCAGCCTTTTTGATTTGAGCAAATGCCTTAACGAAATACGGATAATCTTTAAGCGGTCGTCCGCTCATGTGGAAATTCTCAAGCGCCCTAAACGTTTGCACTCCGTAATATACGTCGTCGGCTATCTCTAGCTCGCCTATGAAGTCGTGTTCTCTTCTGGTTCCCATATCGGTTCTCCTTGTGATGAAATTGAATAATGAAACTATAGCGCAATTAAACTGATTTTTAAATTAAGATTTTAATTTTTTATTTATTTTTTTATTACGAATTTATCATTTTTTTAAGCTTTATTTTATACCAAAAGCGCTAGTTATGTCCGAAAAAACGCGGATATGCATAAATTTTGATATTAAATCAGTCTTAAGCTAAAATAGCTATATAGACTTTCAAATATCAAAAATTTGTAAGATATTTTCGTTTTATTTTATCATTGAGACCATTTTTTATTAATAAACTTAAGAAAAGATACTAATATTATCCTATAAATTTAAGCTAGTATTTATTTAAATTTACACGCGCATTGTCGCGCCGAACCAAAAAGAGATAAATTTAATGTTAGTTCTAAATATATTTAGATAAAATATCCCAAAAATTTATAAAGGAAAAAGATGCAAACGAGCTTTATGAAGCCTCTAAACACG
>CAUSIL010000165.1:0-4838 GCA_963531395.1 uncultured Campylobacter sp. | reverse complement strand
AGGTTTTGCGCTGCATATCATTTTCACGGGCGTTTTGGTGCGCAGGTGCGAGCTGTACTGGATGGTGAGCGCGCAGTTTGCGGCTGTGGCGGCGCTTTGTTTCGTTGCGGCGCAGATTTTCGAGCCTCACGGCGTCGTACCCATTTTAGACGAGGCGTTTTTCGTCGCAGTCGCGGTGACATCAGTGTTTGCGACGGTTTTGGCGTTTTTCGTGCAAACCGCGGCGCAGCGCTACACGACGCCCGTTAAAACCTCGCTCATATTTACCTTTGAGCCCGTGAGCGCGGGGATAGTGGGGTACTTCGTCGGCGGCGAGATACTAAGCGGCGTACAGATAGTAGGAGCCGGGCTCATACTCTTTGGCATCGTCGTTAGCGAGGTCGGCAGCTACTATAAAAACAAAAGATCGCGGGAAGCCGACTCGTAAGGGCGGCTAAATTTAACGGATCTAATCAAAGGAGCGAAAATGACAAAAGATCAGTGCTACGTCCTAAAGCATTTGACGGTGGGCGAGACGAGCAGTTTTGACAAGATGGGCGAGATGGACGATAACGAGTTTTTGAACGCGCTTATCGGAAAAAGGCTTATTTGGATACTTGACTGGGTCGGCGAGGACGAGACGGGCGATGTGGGTAAATTTATCAGCTCTAGGCTTGATGCGCTGCAAAGCGGCGTGGCTCTAGAGTGCGATAAAATTTACGCAAGGCTCGAAAAAGAAGCAAAAAAAGAGGATTTCGAGTGCGGCGAGATGTCCGCGTGGCAACTGGATGCGGACGAGCCGTCGCCAAGAGATGAGGTTTGCGAGGTCTGCGGGCGGGTGCTTTTTGACGCAGACGGCAACGCGATGCAGCCTTTGGAGAAGGAATTTATCTGATTCGGCTTTTCGGGGTCAATTTGCCTGTGTCATATGTGAACGACTATAAATTATCCTCGCAAATTTGACCTAAAATTTAACCCAAAACGCCGAATCTACCGCCTTTTTATCGCCGTAAATATAAAAAAACAAACCGAAGCGATGAGGATGATGCTTGCGCCACTGGTTAAATTCGCCTCAAAGCTCAGCCACAGCCCGCTCACGCAAAACGCGGCCGAGATGAGCGCGGCGTTTAGCATCATCGTGCCCAGGCGGCTTGATATCGCGCCCGCGATGTAGGGCGGGATCGTGAGCAGCGCGATAACCAGTATCAGTCCGACCGCGCGTATCGTCATCACGACGCTTAGCGCCATCATGCACGTTAGCACGTAGTAGAGCAGCGTCGTCTTCACCCCGCGAAGCCGCGCAAACTCCGTATCAAAACTAAGCGCCTCAAACTGGCGGTAAAATAGCGCGACGGACGCGAGTATGACGCAGTTTGCGACCGCCATGAAAACAAGATCACCCTGCGGCACGGCCAAAATCGAGCCAAAAAGATAGCTCATTAAATCGACGTTGTAGCCCGGCGCCAGGTCGGTTAGGATGATACCAAACGCCATGCCAAACGCCCACAGCGCGCCGATAACGGAGTCCATTTTGCTCTTGTCCTTGAGCGTGATCGTAGCGATGAGTAGCGCTAAAAATATGGAAAACAGGCTCGCTCCAAGCAGCGGCTCGAGCGAAAAATAAAACGCGATGCCAAGCCCGCCGTATGCGCCGTGAGCGATGCCGCCCGCGATGAAAACCATGCGGTTTATGACCGTGAGCGTGCCGATCACGCCGCAAGCGATGCTAACGAGGATGCCCGCCAGCAGGGCGTTTTGCATAAAATTTAAGCTAAGAGCTTCTAGCATTTGTTTCCTTTTTTACTTTTTTCGGCGCTTTTTGGTGTTACTCGCCGAGACCCGCATCTTTAAGGTGTTAAATTTGGTTTGTTTAAATTTAGCGTTGCGCATTAGATTTAATCTTTCTTGTTAAGGGGGAAGGGGCTTGAATTACGAAGTCGCTCCCTTCCCCCTTAACAATCCCCCAACCCTTACGACGTGAGATGTTGCTGCACTGCGTGCAGGTCTAAATTCGGCGCTAACGCGCCGCAAATTTAGATTTACATTTTTGCAGTGCAGGTCTCGGCGAGTAAAATTTGAACGTAAAAAGTCAAGGCGAAGTATTTTGAGATGATTTTTGGGGTTGCGCAGGTAAAATTTAGCGTAGGCTAGACATATAGTCTGCCGAGCTAAATTTTAGCCAGCTCCGCAAAAAGCGCTCAAAAGACAAGCCGCCGCCCAAATTTAATGTTTTCCGCAGCCGCACTCTTTCAACGCCACCTCCACATCGCAAAAATGCCTATGATCTCTCGCCAAATGCTCGATAAAATCCTGCTTTGAGCCGTGCGAGATCTCGTGCATGAAAAGATCGTGATTGACGTAGGCGACCTTGGTGGCGAAATTTAGCGTCAAATTTACGTCGTGGCTGATGAGCACGACGCCCGTACCCTCGACGTTTATCTGCTTTAGCAGCTTATAAACGTCCGCTTGGCCTTTCGTATCGATACTGGCGGTGGGTTCGTCTAGCATCAAAATTTTAGCCTTCGCGCAAAGCGCGCGCGCGATATAGACGCGTTGGCGCTGTCCGCCGCTTAGCTCGCCAATCTTGCGCCGCGTAAATTCGTCCATCCCGACGCGCTCGAGCGCCGCTTCGGCCTCTATCTTGTCATCCTTGCCGTAAAACCCAAACAGCTTTTTATCTATCCGTCCCATCAAAACGACCTCGAGCACGCGCATCGGGAAGCTTTGATTTATCGGGATATTTTGCGGGACGTAGCCCACAGCCTTGCTCACGCTAGCGGGCTCCTGACCGAACACCTCGATCGTGCCGCCGCTTGGCTTGTTTAGGCCTAGCATTAGCTTTAAAAGCGTGCTTTTACCGCCGCCGTTTGGGCCTATGACGGCTAGAAAATCCTTGCAATCGTATTCTAAATTTATGCCCTCAAACACGAGATTTTCATCGTAACCAAAGCTCAAATTTCGCACCGAAATATCGCTCATAAAACGCTCACTTTACCCGAAATATAAAACATAAAAACGCCAAGCCCCAGCATCGCAAAAAGCGCGGCAAACTCGCAGCAAGTCCGCAGCGCGCGAAATCTCGCCGCGCCCTTTAGCTTAAAGCCGAAAACTGTGGCCAGAAATATCACCGCGCCCATGCCAAGCCCCATAAATAGGCCGCTAGCAAGCCCCGCCGCGTAGCTGTTTAGGCTAAAGGCCAGCACGAAAACCAGCAGCGTGCCAGGACACGGCACGAGCGATCCTGCTAGCACCACGAGCCACTCGCTGGCGGTTTTTGGCGCCTCGCTAGAAGCCCTACAGGCCGCGCAGCCGCATTCGCTCTCGTGAGCTACGGGGTTAAATTTGACGGAATTTGCGCTCAAATTTGATGCGGAGGCTAAATTTGAGCCAAAAACTTTACTAGCCCCTTTTGCGTCCTTTTTGCCCGAAACGGACGCGGCGGCAAAGCTAAATTTAGGCTTTAGAGCCGTTTTTTTAATCTTAGCGTAGATCATATAAACACTCACACAAACGATCGTTACAGCCGAGATTTTCGTCATCGCACTCGCCATATCGCTAACCTTGTTCGTCAAAAACGCATTTAAAAAAACATAGCTAAAAAGCACGAGCAAAAACGCCCCCGCCACATGCGCGAACCCGACCTTCATCGCAAAAGCCAGCGCGCGCGAGTAGCTGCCGCCGTTTGCGACGAAGTAGCTAGCCGTGAGCATCTTGGCGTGACCCGGACCCGCGGCGTGCAAAAAGCCGTAAAAGAAGCTAACTGCGGCTAGTAGGGCGAAATTTAGCGCGTTTAGCTCGGCGCTATTTATCTTGATGAGCTCTTTTAGGCGCTCCAAAAACTGAAGGCTCATGCCCGAAACCGAGTCAAATTTAGCCTTATCCGCCGCGTCGATTTGCTCTAAATTTTGCTTATTTTGCGGCTTAACGAGCGAGCTAAGCTCTGGCTTTGCAGGCTCTATTTTGGGCGCTTTTGAAGTCATTTCAAAAAACGCCGTGCTCAAATTTACGTTTGGTACTAGATAAATTTTATCGGTGAGCGCGTAGGGGTCGGGCGAGCTTATTTTAAAGTTAAAAAATCCCTCGTGGTCAAAAACCTCGACCGTGACGACGCGGCCGTCTTTGACCGCTAAATTTAGCTCTAAAATATACTCGAAATTTAGCCTGCCGTCCTCTATATAAACTCGGTGCGAGAGCGTTTTGGCGTGCAAATTTACGGTCTCGCCCGCGCCGTCGTAGTAGCCTACGCTAGTTAGGTAGCCGCGCGGCACGATGTAGTCGAGCAGGGATTTTTGCACCTTCCACGCTTCGTTTTTACTAAGCGCTTTGTCGGCGTTTTCGTCGTAGCTTTGTAGCGTGAGTTCGGTGAAATTTTCAGAAAACGTCCAGGTCACGGCGGCTGTTTTGATCGTCTCGCCCTGGACGTCAAATTTGACCGCTGCATGCGCGGTCGGAGTGTAAAGCGCGCAGAGCGCGCAGGCGTGCGCGAAGCTAAAAAAGGACGCAAAAAGCGCTAAAACGGCGAGTATGCGTCCAAATTTCATTTACAGGCTCTTTGCGAAAATTTGCGCCGTTTTGCGTAGCTCGGCGTCCCAATCAAGCGGCAGTTGATCGATCTCTACGACGCTAGCGCCGCTTTCTTTAGCGACGGTTTGCGCGGCTTTTTTAGAAAACTGCGGAGCGACGAAAATGACCTTCACGCCGTGCTCTTTGGCTTCCTCGATGAGCTCTTTTAGTTGGGCCGGTTTTGGCTCCTTGCCCTCTACTTCGATCGCGATTTGCTCCAGATCGTAGCGCTTAGCAAAGTAGCCCCAAGACGGGTGATATACGATAAATTCGCGGTTTTTGACGTTTGCTAGAGT
>CAUSIL010000164.1:0-4900 GCA_963531395.1 uncultured Campylobacter sp. | reverse complement strand
GAAATTTAAATCAGCTTTAATTATCTCAAATTTCAAGAATAAAACCGTAAAAATCGCCACGCAAATTTCACAGCCCGAATTTTTCAAGATGGGCTAAAAATTTTTCGGGCGGATAAAAGCCGATGAGGCGCGCGTTTTTTAGCTCATCTTGCGCGTCGCTGCCGGCACGGAAAAATAGGATCGCTGGCGGTCCGATGAGTCCGAATTTTTTCATTATCTGCGCATCGTCATTACTATTTTTTGTCACGTCTACGCGCAAAAGAGTGAAATTTTCTAGCTTTTTTAGCACGGCTTCGTCTTTAAAAGTGATCTCGTCAAGCTCGTTACAGCTAGCGCACCAAGTCGCATAAAAGTCGATCAGTATGGGCTTAGACGAGCTTTTTATTGCATTTTCTAGCTCGGTCAAATTTGAGACGGCGATAAAATTCGGTTCGTTTTTGCTCAAATTTACGCCTGCTCCGCCCGAGTTTTTAAAACCTTCGAGCGGATTTAGCGCCGATCTAGCGCCCGAAAACGAGCCCACGATCAGCAAAACCGAGTAGATAAATGCTAGTAGCGCCGCGCCTTTTAGTAGCTTTTTGCTCCTACTTTGCTCGCTACTTGTCGCATCAAAAGCTCCGAAAAATGCGCTAGCAAACACGCCGATAACGCCGTAAAGCAGTAGCTCTGCCATAGCGCCTAGTACGCGCGCGCTAAGCCAAACCGCCATTATCAGCATGATAAAGCCAAAAAGCGTCTTGATTTTGTCCATCCAAGCGCCCGGTCGCGGTAAAATTTTACCTGAGCTTGCTCCGATCAGCAGTAGCGGCACGCCCATACCAAGCCCCATCGTAAATAGCGCAAGCCCGCCAAACAGCGCGTTTCCGCTCTGTGCTATGTAAAGCAGTGCACCCGCAAGCGGAGCCGCGACGCATGGGCTAGCGATGAGCGCGGATAAAAATCCCATTGCAAAAACGCCGATTATACCGCCTTTGCTTTGGGCTTTTTTGCTAAGCGCGTTTTGCATGGCAAGGGGCATCTGAAGCTCGTAAAGTCCGAACATCGAAAGCGCGAGCGCGACGAAAACGAGGCTAAAGCCGATCAGTACTGCCGGGGTTTGCAGCGTGCTTTGCACGCCCGAGCCAAAAACGCTAGCCGCCACGCCTGCTACCGCGTAGGCGCAGGCCATCGCAAAAACGTAGATGGTAGAGAGGAAAAAGCCGCTAGTAGCGCGTGAGTTTTTGCTTTTGACGTTTTTGTCTTGCGGGTTACTGCTATCAAATTTGACCGAGTTTTCGTCTGCCGTGCTTAAATTTACGGCGTCGTCTTTGCCGCCTTGCGCGCTGCTAGCTTGCTTTGAGACGATGATGGATGATAGGATCGGGATCATCGGAAAGATGCAAGGCGTGAGCGAGAGTAGCAGTCCGTAGCCAAAAAACGTGGCGAGCGAGAGAAGAAAATTTGCGCTGCTAAGGCTTGCGGCGATGGAGTCTTGCTCGGAGAGCGGGGCTTGCGAGCTTGCAAATTCAGGCTCGGCGGCCTCTATGATCTGCGCGACGGAGTAGCCGCCAAGTCCCTTTTTGACGCTAAATTTGAGCACTTGCGGTTGGTAGCAGATGCCGTCTTTGGCGCAGCCTTGGTATTCGAGCTTTAGAGTGAAATTTTCGCCGCCGCTAAGCCCTTTTAGCAAATTTATCGGTACGAAAAGGCTAAATTTATCCGTATAAACCTCGCGTTCTTCGTAAATTTCGCCTTTTGGAAAGTTTAGATGCGAGTTTAAATTTTTATCGCCTAGGCTCGCTGCTAGGCTATCTTTGTAGACGTGGATATTTGGCGCGGGGGCAAATCTAAACTCGACGTTTTGGTCGTCGGCGTGTGCGGTGAGACCGAAGGCTTCTTTGACCGAAAGCGGCTCGGCAAATATAGCGCAGCAAGTCAGAATCGCCGCAAAAATCATCCTAAAAATCATAATATTCCTTGAAATTTTTGTCGTATTTTACACAAGCTCCCATAAAGTCAGCGTTAAATGTTAAATTAAGAGGCGTATTTTAGCTAAAATTTAATCATTTGATAGTAACATTTTAAAAATATCCAAAGGAGGTTTAGAGTGAGTAAAAACGGCACGGATAGCGTGAAATTCGATTACGAGCGCGAGCTTAGAAAGCTACAAATCGAGCTTTTAAAATTTCAAAATCACGTAAAAGAGCAGGGTTTGCGCGTACTCATCATCATCGAGGGGCGCGACGCGGCGGGCAAGGGCGGCTCGATAAAGCGCCTAACCGAGCATCTAAATCCGCGCGGTTGCCGCATCGTGGCGCTTGAAAAGCCAAGCGACGTCGAGCGCTCGCAGTGGTATTTCCAGCGTTACGTCGCGCATTTGCCAAGCGCTGGTGAGATCGTGATCTTTGACCGCTCGTGGTACAACCGCGCGGGCGTGGAGCCCGTTATGGGCTTTTGCACGCAAGAAGAGCACAAGGAGTTTTTGCGCGAAGTACCTAAATTTGAGGAGATGATCAAAAACTCGGGCATCATTTTCTTTAAATTTTACCTCTCGGTCTCAAAAGAGGAGCAAAAAAAGCGCTTCAAAGAGCGTCTCACCGACCCACTCAAGCAGTTTAAAATTTCGCCAGTGGACGAGAAAAGCCAGGAGCTCTGGGATCAATACACTATCGCCAAATACTCGATGCTACTAGCCTCAAACACGCCGTTTTGTCCGTGGACGATCATCGTCTCGGATAGCAAAAAACAGGCTCGCATAAACCTTTTTAGATACATCCTAGCAAACGTCGAATACCCGAAAAAAATAGACGCCAAAAACTTCGAGTGCGACAAAGGTATCGTAAGGAGCGGCGAGGATGAGATACGCCAGATGGAGGCAAATCTCAAAAACGAGAAGCTATCTAAGATGAACGGATAGGGCGGTCGCGGGTTAAATTTTACGCGTGCGCGCGGCAAACGGCCTAGCGAGAATTTGCCTAAATGTGTCAAATTTGACTTGGACGTTAAATTTATACTCAGGCGGCCAAACCCGCGCCTTTTTGATACGAACGGTGGCAAAATCGGCGCTTGCCTATTTTACAAAAATAAATCTACGAGAGGCTATGGTAAATCTAACAAAGCCGGTCAGAGCTAAAATTTAACTCAAATTTGCCAAATTTTAGGCGCTCGGCAGGTTAAATTTAAACCGCGCAGAGCCGTTACTCGCGCATTTTATAGCCAAATTTAAACATCCTCCACGTCATCCACGCCGCACCATGCGCCAACTAGCAAAGCTTGAGCCGTCGCCGTTATCGCGGCGTCCGCGTAGTAAAGCACGGAGCCCGGGCTTGCTTTTAGAAAAAATACCGTAAGGCTAGATATGACGGAGACTATGAGTATGATGGCATGAAATTTAAACAGCGGATTTTGCGTGATGCGCGATAGTCTAAAGTTTAAAATCGTCCAAAAAATCAGCGTAATCGCAAGTAAAACAAGAAATAAAAGCGTAAAAATAGGATTGTAAAGCATCCCGGCTAGTAGAGCCGCCGCTGAGGCAATCCCTAGCAACCAATACGCGTGAAACGGCCGCATAATGTTAGTTTCGCACATAGGCTGAAGCTTTTTAAGCGCTTTGTAAAGATAGACGAGCGCAAATATGCTTATCGCCGTCCAGCCGTGCTTTTCTTGAAGTTTCGGGAAAAAATCCTCAATGTAAAGCACCAAAACCGTAAAAGACATAAAGCAAGCCGAAAGCATTCCCTCTTGCTTTGCTTTTTCGATGATTTGGGCTCTGTCTTCGGTCAAATTTTGCTCGTTTTCGTCCACTTTACTCCTCCTTTATCATAGTCCAGGCGTATAGATAAAATGCAGTCGGTAGCACGTATAGTATCGCGATGGCTAGCGCTGCAAGCAGTATGGAAAAGATCGCCGCAAAATAGCCCGTAGATAGCATTATCTGCAGCGCAAAGGCGATAATAAAGCTAGCGATAGCGAAAAATACGTAAGTCTTAAAAAGAGTGTTTTCCGTAATCTTTGCAAGGTTGAAATTTAACTTAGCCCAAAGGACGGCTAGATAGACGGTGATAGCTAGTATAAACAGTCCCGCCAATCCGGCACCGATCGCGGCGGGTCGGTCCTCTACGCCGCGTATAAAGCCAAACGCTATACCAACTACCGCAAATACGATAGATGCAAAAATCATCTGTTTATAGATGCTAAGCACGTCGGCGCCGTAAATTTCCTCTAGTTTTTTAAGCGCATACCACATATAAACGGCTGCGGCGAGAAAAAGCACGAAATTTACCGAGCTTTCAAGCAGTTTTATCAGCTGTTCTTGCGACTCGCCGTGCGGCCGCGTAAATATCAGATAAAGCTTGGTAAAAAACGATACGGCAACGGTCGCTAGCATAAGCCGGCACGAGATGATACCCTGCTTTTTGGCTACTTTTAGCGTTTCTCGTTCGTAAGAATTTTCTTGCGCGTTTTCTTTTTTGGACGGAATTTTATCTATTTGATTTTGATCTGCGTCAAATTTGAGCTCCGTCGTTTGCTCGTCTTGAGTTCTAAAATTCGGCTCGCTTGCGCTTTGAGCGTTTAAATTTAACCTATCGCTGCGACGATTGGTTAAATTTACTTCGATTTCGTCTTGTTCGTTTGAGAAATTTTCCGCGTTGATCCACGCCGCGAGCAATACGCCCGAAGTCGCCAGATCAAAAAGCGCATTTGCGAGGGGCACGAATTTGACGATAGGGGCGATGAGGGTGGGCGAGAGGACCTCTAGCATGCCGTAGATGAAGTTTGCGCCCAGGCTAGCGGCAAGCATCCACGCGTAAATGCTAAAAAGCGTGCAGCCCGAGGCCTTTGCGAGCTTGAGATTTATGACGACCCACGCGACCAAGACGGCAAATGCGGCAAGCGGGATGATGACGTCGGAGATGAGGCC
>CAUSIL010000163.1:0-4932 GCA_963531395.1 uncultured Campylobacter sp. | reverse complement strand
TTTGCAAATTTAGGGCGATTGACTTTTTCGGAGTTTTTCGCCCGATTATAAATCAAAAATGCGTCGGCTGCGCTCAGTGTATGGAGGTTTGCTTCGTGAATTCTATCAAAATGGAGGCATTATGAAAAAAGTTATTTTATTTTTTACGGCTTTTTTTTGTTTAAATTTTACGAATTTATCGGCTACGCCGCTTGAAATCTCGCAGCCAGATAAATCGATAAAAGCGGGCGCAAACGTTATAAGCTCGAATTTGATAGATGAAATTTTATATCTAGGCACGGACGGCGGCGAGCTTGATATTTACGATATAAAAGCGGACGAATTTTTAGAACCGATTAAATTTCGCACGGTAAAAACGCATTTTAGCGACGCGGAACCGGCTAAAATTTTTAGCATTGACCGCTTAGGCGATGCGCTTTTGGTTTTAGCCGAGATGGATTATAACGAGAGGTATTTATATATCTTTAAAAAAGAGGGCGCCGGCTGGAGCGAGGCTAGCAGTATGCGCTTAGAAAATAAATCCGCCAAAAAAGCCTTTTTTATCGACGCGAAAACCGCCGTCGTATCGGATTTTGGCAACGAAATTTATCTCATCGACCTAGATAGCAAAAAAGCCGTCTTTAAACATAAATTTTCAATCGCGCTTTACGTGGATTTTGAGATAAACGAAACCCGCGATAAAATCGCTATCGGAGCCGAAAGCGGCGTAATTTATATTTATAATCTAAAAACGCGCCAAACCGAGCAAACGTTAAATTTCTTTAAAGACAATATGTACGACATCGACTATAAAAACGGCGTCGTTTCGGTCGGAAGTATCGACAAGCAAGTCGGCGTTTATAACGGCGAGACGAGTTATTTTAAGGCAGATTTTATCGTTTATGCGACCGCGCTTAGCCCTAGCGGCAAAAGTCTAGCGTTTATGAACGGCGAGCAAAGCGACGTGTCCGTTTACGACGTAGCGAGTAAGAAAAAACTCGCTACCGTAAAGACGGGACAGCAAATTTTAAACGGACTTTATCTCTCAAACGAAGGCAGGCTAATTAGCGTCGCATACGAAAAAGAAGTTAAATTTTGGAGCGTAAAATGAATATATCAAGCCTAGTCGTCTATAAAAAAGACGGCGCAAGCGAGCAAGAAATAATCTCGCAAATAGAGCAAGTAAAAGGTTGCGAGGTCGTCGCCGCGCAGGAAGGCAAGATCGTGGTCGTGATGAGCGTGGAAAATTTAGACGAGGAGATAAACCGCTTTAAGACGCTTGAAAGACTTGATGGCGTTAGCGGCGCGGCAATGATTTACAGCTATCAAGAAGACCTCGCCGCCGATATAGAAAGCGTCAAAAAAAGCGGCAAGATAAGCGATATACTGCTCGATGAAAACATCGACGCGAAGGATATCGTCTACAACGGTCACGTCGGCGATAGGGTAAAATAAATTTTGCCCCTTAACTTTATTCTAATTTTGACGATATATAATGCATAGTAAAATTTAAAGGACAACGTATGCAAACTGGTATAAACGCCCTACGCCAAAATCCGTATACGCCGCAAGCTCAAGATAGCAAGGAAGCGGTAAATTCGGATCAAAAAAAGATACGGGAAGCTTACGCAAATATCGACGTAAAGCAGCTAACAAATAGCTATTTGGCTCATTTTCAAGATATCGCGAGCTCAAATTCGAACTCAAATCTTTTATCTCAAGTTTGGACGTTTAGCGGCTCGGCAAATTTTAGCGATATGCCTGGCACTCAAAGCAAAAGCGCAAATTCTCTCGAAGATATCTTATCGGCCGTTGATTTTAAGACGATAGGCTACGAGGGCAAACCTATATGGCAACTAAGCCAGAGCGAAGCTAGCGATTTGGTTAGCGAGGATGGATTTTTCGGTATCGCAAATACTGCGGATAGGATTTCAAATTTTATTATTAACGCCGCCGGAGACGATCTGGAAAAATTGCAAGCGGGAAAAGAAGGTATGCAAAGAGGCTTTAAAGAGGCAGAAAAAATTTGGGGCGGCAAGCTGCCTGAAATTTCGCAAAAAACTATAGAAAAGGCCACGCAAAGTATAGATAAAAGAATAGCCGAACTCGGCGGGAACGTCCTTAGTGTTCAAGCTTAAATTTATAACCCTAACGGCAATTTCGCTCGCGATAAGCGGCTGTTCGTGGTCATCCGGTATCGCGCCCGCTCCAAAAAAAATAAATCAAAAACCGCCCGTTCAAAAACCGGCTCTAACCGGGTCGTTGCGCGGCGTAATACTAGCCGTAGCCTATCAAGACGGTAAATATTGCTACGATATCAGCTCTATCGACGCCTCAAACGGTAAACTGCCGGGCGGTAAATATTGCGGCGGTAGATTGTATTTCTCAGCCGGTGATACGGTTTACGTCAGAGTATCAAATAACTATATCGCCGATATGATACTTATAAAAAGCGGCGATAGTCGTAAAACCGCGATACGTAAAACTAAGCAAAAAGTAGCCGCAAAAAATTCGCAAAAGCAAGAACCGACGAAAAAAATCGTAATCGACGTGCCTAAAAGCGAAAATATCAGCTTTGATTAGCCGTTGATTTACCGAAATATTTTATAATTCTGACAAGCAATCAAAGTTAGAACTCCTTTTAGAAAGGGGATGTGTATCCCCTTTTTTATTTTAAAATCCTTTTTTTTATTTATCATTTTTAAGTTTTATCCTTAATTTATGTACATTGATAATATCTAGTATCAATAATATCGTACTAAATGCCGTATTTTTGCCTAAATTTACTCTAGGTATACAAAATTTTATTATTAAGCTTGTAATGCTAGGTTTTGTGCTAAAATTACGCTAATCAACTTTTATGAAGGAGATCTTATGAAACTCGCTAAAATTTCTTTAGCTGCTTTGGTTGCGCTAGGCGCTTTCTCTACTTTAAATGCTACTCCGCTTGAGGAAGCTATTAAAAACGTAGATTTTTCAGGATTTGCAAGATATAGATATACTAGCGATAAGGTAAAGCTTAATGATGCTAAAACAACTAACGCTAATCATAGATTTAGATTTGTAGGTACTTTTAAAGCTGCTCTTGACGATAATTTCTTCGGCGTACTTGGCCTAAGATACGATTCAAAGGACGGTTCTGGATTTAACACCGACACCACCGATACTCAAAGCGCTCTAGCTGTTAGAGAATTTTATCTTGGCTATACTGTAGGCAACACTACTATTACGGCTGGTAAACAGTTTGTGGGAACATATTTTGACGATGACCTAGCTGGTACGGGCTTAAGAGTAGTTAATACTGATATATCGGGTCTTACTCTAGTAGGCGTTGCATTTGACGCTCTTGAGACTAGCGGTATCCGCGATTACGACGGTAAGTTGTTGCCAAGCCTGAACGCGGGCGGTAAAACTAATAGCCTTAACCTTTATGGCTTAGGAGCTATGGGAAGTTATGATATCGTAAATTTCAAAGCTTGGTGGGCATATCTTGAAGATACTGCAAATCTTTTTGCGGCTGATGCTGCCTTGAAATTAGATTTTGATGCCGTAAAAGTAGGCGTTCAAGGTCAATATGTTCACAATGAATCTGACGATAACGACTTTGGCGATGCAAATTTCTTTGCTACTAAGGGCGACGTAGGATTTTTTGGAGTCGGTTTAAATGCAGGTTATATCTACTTTAAAGCCGACGATAATAAAAAATCGTTTGTAACTATCGAAGATAACGGCAAGCTAATCAACCCTGCTAAGATTATAAACTCTGTGATGACAAGTAGCGCTCAATACTACAACAATATCAAAGACAAGAATGATTATTGGTTTATCGGAGCTTCATATAAAATTGACAAATTTGGCGTTTTTGCTAACTATATAGACGGCAAAGGATATAGCTGGCAGTATGCAAAAAGAGTTGATAGAGATGAGTGGAACATCGGCGGTAACTACGCTTACAGCAAAAAACTTAATTTCTCTACATTCTATGCAGCAGCTAAAGAGAAAAACGGAGACTTTAGACACAAACAAGATCGTATAAGATTTGAAGCAAAATATAGCTTCTAATAAAAACCGATCTCTTTTATGCTATAATCCCAAGCAAATTTCCCTTGCTTGGGATTTTTAAATTTATCCACAAAGGTTTTTTATGAAATTTACTAAATTTTCGCTTTTGGCATGTCTTTGCATTTTTTCTTTTGCAGCCGACGAGCCTAGTTATATATTTGAGGCAAAGGGCGAATTTGCAAAAGAGTTAAAAAGTTTGGTAGAAAAATATTCTAAAGACGAAAACATAAGTATAAATGTTTATGAAAAAGCTCCCGAAACGGATAGCGGAGGCAAATTTTTAAATATCGGCGTAGATAGCAAAAGAAGATATAGCGTAGAAAAAGGTCGAGAACTATACGCCAAAAACTGTGCCTCTTGTCATGGTGAAGACGGCAGCAAAAGAGCTTACGGCTCATCAGAAAAGCTAACTAAAATAAGCGCTGAGGCTATCGAAGCTGCTTTTTCAGGCTATCTAAACGACTCGGAATACGGCGGAAATATGAGAAATCTAATGAAAACCGTAGCAGCAAAAACGACCTATAATGATTTAGGTGCTATAATAGCTTTTTTAAAGGGTAAGGACGCACTATTATCTAGCGACTCTTCTACTGAAAATTCCGATGTTTCAACTACTCCAACCCAAGGAAGCTATCTAAAATAATCAAAATTTGCCGAGTTTTTTAGACTCGGCTATCTCCAGATTTTTCTTACTTTATGTCAGTTTCTATATTATATTTCGGTAAATGTTTGGTAATTTTTAATGAGAATCTTTAGATTTTTAAGCTTACTAAAGGTTATTTTATGCTAATATTCCAAAATATTTTATTTTATTTGAGGAGAATATAAATGAAGATTGCTAAAATTTCATTGGCAGCTTTGGTTGCACTAGGTGCTTTTTCAACCGTAGCG
>CAUSIL010000162.1:0-4999 GCA_963531395.1 uncultured Campylobacter sp. | reverse complement strand
GCTGTTAGCTAAAGCTCCCTGCAGGGAGATACGCTCTTCGAGCTTTACCGCGGTTTTCTCCCAACACGCGCACAAGAACTTGTATCTCGGTATTATTTGCGCGTGCCGGGTCCCCGAAATCCGCGAAATAAGAACTAGCATAATCTTCATTCGATTTTGGGTCTCGAAGCGACGAAGTCGTTTGGGGAGAAAATCGAAGGTCATTCTCGCGGGCGTAGCCGGCGGTATCTCTAGCCCATTGCCGCCGCCCTATCGTGATACAAGTTAAGGCAAAAAAAGGAGGGGCAAGGCAAGGGGGCTAGGATAAAACATATTGTATTACGCTTAAGCCTTAGGAAAATTTTAAAAAATACGAAAATCTTTTCTGATTTTTAAGATCATATTTACATATTTTGGATATACTTTAAATTATAAAGTTTGGAAAAGTATTGCGAATACGGTTCAAGCATTATACTTCGATTGATACGACCTCGGGCACCATTACACACAATTTAAGCATTCAAAACCCCTAGAATACAGCATTATAAATAGAGCTTCCGCTCAACTGGCAGTAAGAATCAGCCTCGATTACTATACATTTTTTACTATTTAGCCGTTTTTTTACCTAGTAGAAGTAAAGTAAACAAAAAATAACGGACTATACGCTAAAAGAGCTACAAAAGCACCCAAAATACGATATTTCAAGAAAAATCAAAATACGAAAGCACGCGGATATAATTACTTTTTAGGGAAACAGAACCAAAATTAAACCCTCAAAAAGGAGACAAAATAAAAATCCATGACAACAAAGAGTTTGCCCGTAACCCGCATGCTGTTATATTGTCTCGCAAGCCAAAGTACAAAAAATGTGAAATGCTTGATAGCTCGCAATTATAAAGCCGACAAAAGCAACCATAGGCGCGAGTCCTACTACGCCGACGAATGACTTTCAATTGGCTTACAAAAAACTCTTATTTAATTTTAAATTGCCTTATTGTTAAATTTCTATCGTAAAACCAAAAATTTTAATAATATTTAATCTATTTAAGTAAATTTATTGTAAAATCTCGCCCAAATTTTATAAAAAGGCAAACGATGGACACCTATATTATTCCGGCGGAAGTAAGCGTCAAAGACGCGGAATTTTTTAGGCAAAAATGGCAAGAATATAAAAGCGGCGAGCTTGATTTTAAGGGTTTTGAGAAAATTCGCGTGGCGTTTGGGATATACGAACAGCGCGTAAAAGACAGCTACATGGCGCGGGTAAAAACGCACGGCGGCGGCGTAGGCGCAAAAGAATTCGGGCGCCTAGGCGAGCTTTGCAAGCGTTACGCCAACGGATTTTTGCATCTATCTACGAGAGCCAGCATTCAGCTTCATTTCGTAAAAGACGACGAATTTATAGAGCTTGAAAACGAGATCGCCGCGATAAATATGACTACGCGCGGCGCATGCGGGGATTGCGTTAGAGGCGTGGTTTGCGACGCGCTAGCGGGAGTCGCCAAAGACGAGGCTTTTAACGTCCTTCCCTACGCAAACGCCATTACTAGCATGCTTATCGGCAGAGCCGATTCTTACGGACTTTCTAGGAAATTTAAAATCGCTTTTTCCGGCTCCAAGGCCGATAGAGCAAACGCGACTATCACGGACGCGGGCTTTGTAGCGACCAAAAAAGGCGGCAAAAAAGGCTTTATAGTCTACGTCGCTGGCGGAATGGGCTCAAAACCGCGCCTAGGCGATAAATTTAAAAGCTTCATCCCCGCAAACGAAGCCTTTTTATACGCGCAAGCCATCAAGCTCGTGTTTGCTAAAACCGGCGATTACGAGCATAGAAACTCCGCCCGCTTGCGCCATGCCGCCGAGAAACTAGGAAAAGAGACGATTTTTAAAATGATTGAGGACGAGGTCGCAAAAATTAGAGCTTCAAGCGAAAAATGGAAGCTAGATATCAAAGAACCGAGGGGCGTTAAGCCGCTAGTAAGCGAACCTCGCGTTAGATTTTCCGCTGCGCAAAAAGCCTGGGCGCAAAACTACGTAACCGCGCAAAAACAAAAGGGCTATTACTACGCCGTAGTGCCGTTTTTATGGGGAAACGTGCGCGGAGACGATGTGATAAAGCTATCAAAAGCGCTTATTAAACTAGGCCTAAAAGATTCGCTTTTTATCAGCCGAGACCAGCATATCATCTTAAAAAATCTCAAAAAGACCGATCTTATCGCGCTTTATCCCGTTATCGCGGAGATTTCGCCTATGAGCGCCGATCCGCGCGTGTTTGCAAACATGACTCCATGCACGGGCGCATCGACCTGTCGGCTAGGAATTTGCCGTCCAAAAGGCGCCGTTGAGGCTATCCACGATCATATCAGAAACAGCGATTTAGACTTTTCGCTTTTAAAAGATATCGTTATTAAAATGTCGGGCTGTCCAAACTCCTGCACCGCTCATCAAAACGCGAATTTAGGCTTTATGGGCGGCACTAGGCGCGAGGATGGCAGATCGCTTCCTTATTACAGCGTATTTGCCGGCGGCGAGCTAAAAGAAGGCAAAAGCAAATTCGGTAAAAAAGTAGGCGGAGTGGCCGCTTACCACGTGCCCGAATTCGTCTATCAAACGCTTAAAAAATTTACGCAGGTAAAATCCGAGTTTAAAAACTTCAACGACTGGGTCGATAACGGCGGAGATAGCGTCATAGCCGAGCTTTGCGGCTTGTATCAGCGCGTGGGGACGTTTGAGGAAAACCCGAAAGCGTATTACGACTACGGCGCGGACGTGCTTTTTGGCGAAACACTAAAAGATAAAATTTAATGACCCTACCAGTAGCCCTTACGCCTAAACGCGTGCTTTTAATCGGAGCCGGAAAGGTCGCGCGGCAAAAATTTTTAGCTCTAAAAGCGGCCAGTTGGGAGTGCGAAATTTTAGCCGAAAAAATTTTAGAGCCGTTTTTTGCCGATAAAAACGTAAAAATTCGCAAGCTAACGCGGCAAAATTTGGGCGAAAATTTAAGCGGCTTTGAAATGATAATAGACGCTAGCGGAGATGAAAATTTAGGGCAAGCTTTATTTAGCGAGCGTAAAAGCTCGGGCTATTTGCTAAACGTAGTCGATAAGCCTGCTTTAAGCGATTTTTATTTTACCGCAAACGCGCATTTAGGCGAGCTTAGCGTAGGCGTTAGCACTAGCGGCGCGAGTCCTAGCTTAGCCGCGCTCGTAAGAGATAAAATAGCTAAAATTTTGCCTAGGAATTTAGCGGATTTTATCCCGAAGCTGAAACTAGCCAGGCTTGAGGCGATTGAAAATTCTAGCCCGCAAAAGGCCGAAATTTTAAAACCGAAGTGTCGCGAAAATTTAGGCAAAGTTTTTTTAATCAGCTGCGGCAGCGGCAGCCTTCAAAATCTCACCTTAGGCGCGCTTGAAGCGTTTGAGCTGCTAGACGTAGCTCTAAGCGATAAACTAGTCGGCGAGGATACGCGCGAAATTTTGCGCAATTTAGGCGTAGAGATTATTAACGTAGGCAAAGGCAAAGACGAAGATAGCGCGACGCAGGAGCAGATAAACGCCCTTATGCTAAGCTTGGCGAAAGAAGGCAAGACCGTCGGGCGGCTAAAAGGCGGCGACGCGAGCTTGTTTGGCAGAGCGTTTGAAGAGATGAGCTTTTTAGAGGAAAACGGCGTGGAGTTTGAGTTAATTAGCGGCGTCAGTTCGGTTTTTGCCGGATGTGCTAGCGCGCTTATTACGCCCACGATTAGAGGCGTTAGCAGCGGCGTTTTGATAGTCTCGGCGCATCTAAAAGGCGGTGAGATAAACACCGCTTGGCTTGAAATTTTAAAAACGCGAGACATTACGGCGGTAGCGCTTATGGCGCACGCTTACGCGAGCGAAATTTTAAATGCCGCAAGAAAGCTAAATTTAGATCTAGATACGCCAGCGGCGTTTGTTTCAAACATAGATAGAGCGGATGAAAAAGTAATCCTCGGGCGAATAAAAAATTTAGAATCAATGGCGCTAAAATGCGCTCGTCCGGCGATTTTAATAATCGGTCCCGTCGTCGAAAAATCGCTAAGCTTGAAACCAAAATGCAAAAGGATAGCTGTTGAATAAAATTTTAATCTTTTTAGCGCTTATAAATTTTGCCGCCGCGCAACAGCTTTTAAACGTCTCTTACGACGCGACGCGGGAGCTTTTTAAAGAATATAACGCGCTTTTTATCAAATACTACGAGCAAAAAAGCGGCAAAAAGATTAAAATTTTACAAAGCCACGGCGGTAGCGGCGCGCAGGCTAGGATGCTAATAGACGGATTAAAAGCCGACGTCGCGACGCTGGCTCTTGCTTACGACATTAACGCCGTCGCGAGAAAAAGCGGCGCTTTGGACGCTTCGTGGCAAGAAGAGTTCCCGCTAAACTCCGCGCCCTACAACTCGACGATCGTATTTTTGGTCAGAAAAGGCAATCCAAAAGGCATAAAAGACTGGGACGATCTAGTAAGAAACGACGTAAAAATCGTAACGCCAAATCCCAAAACATCAGGCGGCGCGAGGTATAACCATCTAGCCGCATACGCTTATGCCGCGGCTAAATTTGACGGCGACGAGGATAAAATTCGCGAGTTTTTGATTAAGCTTTACGCCAACGCTCCCGTGCTAGACGCAGGCGCTCGCGGGTCGGCAAACACTTTCATACGCCGCGGTATCGGCGACGCGATGATTGCGTGGGAAAACGAAGCGTATCTTAGCAAAGCAAGGCTAGGAGAGGACGAGTTTGAGATTATCTACCCAAGCCTTAGCATCCTAGCGCAGCCTCCGGTCGCGGTTTTAAGCAAAAACGCCGCCGCAAACGGCAACGCCCAGCTTGCCCGCGAATATCTGGCGCGCCTTTATCTGCCCGATGCGCAAGAGATCATCGCAAAAAATTTCTTCCGCCCGACGGATGAAAGCGTCGCTAAAAAATACGGGAAAATTTTCCCGAGAATAAATTTAATAAGCATAGAGAGCTTTGGCGGCTGGAACGCGGCGCAAAAGCGGC
>CAUSIL010000161.1:0-5076 GCA_963531395.1 uncultured Campylobacter sp. | reverse complement strand
TCTGGGGCGTAACGGGACTAGTCGCTAGGTAGGCTAGCTGTTCGCGCCAGCGGTCAAATTTACCGCCGTGCTCGTGAAAAAACAGCGGATAGGCCAAAAACTCGTAAAAATACGCGCGCGCCTTGGTTAAGTTATTATCCATTTAAAACCTCTTCTCTCATTTGATCCATTTGCGCTTTTATCATTACTTTGGCTTTGCAGTCCGAGCAGCAGTACAGCGCTTTTATCTTGGCTTTATCGCCGTTAAATCTAGGCTCCATGATCGAGGCGATCTTCTCGACGGCCTTTTTGGTCGCAAACTCCTTGCCGCACTCGATACAGGCGAAAAGCTCGTCTCTGGCTAGCTCGCTAAACGTAAAGAAACTAGGCTCCAGATCGATCTTGCCCGGGCGTAAAAATATCGTGTCTTTTTCCGCGCAGCTAAGCTCGCAGTATCCGCACGCGGTGCAGACGCTCGGGTTAAAGACGATGGAGTTTGTTTTCTTGTCCGCAACTAGTGCAGCGACGTTGCACGCTCCCACGCAGCTTAGGCATAGCGTGCAGGTGTCACGGTTTATCTCGACGCGGCCGTATCTGATGAGCTCGGTGGTGCTAACGGAGCCTAAATTTTGCCCGTCCACAAGCCACTCTAGGCGTCTAGCGAAAATTTCGCGCTTAGGCAGGGCGTACTCGGCCATGGAGTGCTGTGAGCCCTCGATAAATTTAGCCTGAGATAGGGCGCTTTTTAGCTTGTCTTTGTTCTGCGCGACTAGGACGGCTTTTTCGTTAAATTTAAGCTCGTAAATTTGATTTAAAATATCCACCGCGTCTTTGGTACCTTTACCGATATTTTGCTCGTAGATCACGACCTGCGCGCCGCTTTCTTGAAGTAGCGTGAGCAGATGCGTTTCGCTTAAAAATCTCTCGCCGCTAACTGCAAAAGGCAGCACGTTTGCGGGTAAATTTATGCTCAAGTTTTCTAAATTCGCCTTTGCAGGCACGATTAGAGCGATCTTGCCGCGGTAGAGTTTGGCTATCTGGGCAAACGAGTTTCGCGGCATATCGGAGTAATCAAGCGCTCCGCTAGGGCATACGCTCACGCAGCCGCCGCAGTTTACGCAGTCGATATGCGAGAAAACTAGGTGCTTGGTTTCGTCCTCTTTTAGGATCGCTACCGTAGGGCAGGCCTCGACGCACCTGCCGCAGATCTCGTGTCTGCGCTCGTGGTACTGGCAGATCGTGGAGTCGTAGTGGACGTGGCTTTTAAATTTAAATTTCGGGCTTTGCGCGTCTAGCTGCGCGGCGATCTCGTCGTCGCTTTTGCCCGCGATCTCGTAGCAGCCGCTTTGCTTTAGCATATATTCGCGCGCGTTTTCGACGAGGCAAAAGTCGCAGTCCACCTCAAACTCGCCGTCCGGGCGCAGTACTAGCACGCTTAGCTCGCCTGCGGCTCCGTAGACGAATTTGATCTCAAAATGCGTTAGCTCGATGGTTTTAAAGCCTTTTTCCTTTAGCAAATTCGCCAAATTTTCGCGTCCGCCGTTGCTAACGATCACGACGTTTTTGCCGACTTGCTTTTCGTAGTCGATGTCGCGCGCCAGGTCAAAGGCGCTAGCTCTAGCCTCATAAAGCAAAAGCGTGTTTTTGGCCTTATCTAGCACCGAGTCTGCGGTATTTTTTAGATAAAAATTTATCTCAGGCGCTACGACGCTTGATTTTAGTTTGGGCGAATTTGAGACGAGATACTCGCCTTCGCCGTTTACTTCAATCTGCTCGTTTAGCATCAAATTCTCGTCAAAATCGTTGTAAAAACCGAATTCTTTCATGATTTTCTCCCCACGCTACGCGTTATCAAAATTGAGCGCATTTTAATACTAAAGCCATTAATAGGCTCTGAATTTTTATATTTATTTTTTTTAATAAGATTAGATTTATCCAATTTTATGCTAAAATCGCGCTCGGTAACACAAATTTACTAGGAGCTAATTTGAACGAACTACGAAAACTTCCGCAGATAGATAAATTTATAAAAAACGAGCGATTTTCCGGGCTTGATGTTAGCTTGCTAACCAAAGTCGCTAGGTGCGAGCTAGAGAGCCTCCGCGCTCAAATTTTAGGCGGCAAAAACTGCCCTGGGCTTGACGCCATCGTCCAAAACACGCTCGCAAGATACGAAAAGGCGTTAAATTTAAGCCTGCGTAGCTTGATAAACGCAACCGGCGTCATCATCCACACTAATCTCGGCCGAAGCGCGATCGATCCCGAAATTTTACGCCGAGCCCAGCCCGTGATTACGGGGTATTCAAATTTGGAATACAGCGTCGAAAAGGGCGGCCGCTCAAACCGCTACGACTACGTGGGCGGGCTACTGGCGGAGCTTTTTGGCTTTGAGGACGCCATCGTCGTAAACAACAACGCAAGTGCGGTATTTTTGGTGCTAAACACCTTTTCAAAAGGCGGTGAATCTATCATCAGCAGAGGCGAGCTAGTCGAGATCGGCGGGAGCTTTCGCGTGCCAGAAGTCATGGCAAATTCGGGCGCGATCCTGCGCGAAGTGGGCACGACCAATAAAACCAATCTACGCGACTACGAGGAAGCGATAAACGAAAACTCGAAGCTGATTTTAAAGGTGCATAGGTCAAATTTCGACATCGTGGGCTTTAGCGAGGAAGCGGCGATGCAGGATCTTAGCGCGCTGGCAAGAGAGCGAAATCTCATTGATTATTTCGATCTTGGCGGCGGATTTTACGGCGAGTTGCCATACGGTCTCGAGCGCAACGAGCCGAATCTAAAAAATCTAAAAGACGCCTCGCTCGTTAGCTTTAGCGGCGATAAGCTCTTTGGCTCCGTACAGTGCGGCATAATCCTAGGTAAACGCGAACTCATCGCAAAACTAAAGAAAAATCAGCTGTTAAGAATGCTGCGCGTGGATAAGGTGATCATCTCGCTACTGGCCCAAAGCGCGAAAGCCTACGCAAACCGCGAATTTGAGCTTATAACGACGATAAAGCAGCTGTATAAAAGCGTAGAGGAGCTGGAAAACACTGCAAATTTCATAAACTCGCGGCTAAAAACTCCGCTCGAAGTCGTGCGCACGACGACCTATGTGGGCGGCGGTACGATGCCAAACAAACGCATACCTAGCGTCGCGCTGACCGTCAAAGGAAACGCGAACGAAAACGAGGCTAAATTTAGGAAAAATCTCGTGATCGGGCGTATAGAGGAGGGTAAGTTTTTGCTCGATCTTCGTAGCGTACTGGATGCGGACGTACAAAATTTGATAGAAAAAATCAACGAAACGGATGAAAAATGAGCTTAATAATAGGAACGGCCGGACACATCGACCACGGCAAAACGGCGCTGATAAAGGAGCTAAACGGCTTTGAGGGCGACAGGCTAGAGGAGGAGCAAAAGCGCGGGATCACGATCGATCTTAGCTTTTCAAATTTGAGTAAAAACGGCGAAAACATCGCGTTTATCGACGTGCCGGGACATGAAAATTTGATCAAAACGATGATTAGCGGCGCGTACGGATTTGACGCGTGCCTATTCGTCGTGGCGGCAAACGACGGGCTGATGCCGCAGTCTTTGGAGCATTTGGAGGTTTTAAATATCCTTGGCGTTCGCTCGCTCATCGTCGCTCTCACTAAATGCTACCTATCTAGCGCGGCGCTAATCGAGCAGCGAAAAGGCGAAATTTACGCCGCCGCGCAAAACTACAAAAATCTGCAAATTTTAGAGATTTTCCCGGTTAGCATTAAAGATAGCGCGAGTATAGACGAGCTGCGAAATTATCTTTTCACGCTAAAGGCGGCTAACCGCGAGCAAGAGGGCGTTTTTAGATATTACATCGACCGCGTTTTTAGCCTAAAGGGTATCGGAAACGTAGTCACGGGCACCGTAATAGAGGGCAGCGTGAGCAAAAACGAGAAGCTGTTTAACTATGACGCGGGCAAAGAAGTGCAGGTGCGAAGCGTGCAGAGCCATGACACTTTCGTTGACCGCGCAGGAGTTAGCAGCCGCGTGGCGCTAAATTTGACGGGCATAGAGCTTGGCGAGCTGAAAAAAGGCCAACTGCTTAGCAAAAAAGGCTTTTTTAGGGGATTTCGCGAGATAGACGCGATCGTTTTTGCTCGCGAACTAACGCACTGGCAGAATGTGACGTTTTGCGTCGGCGCAAAAGCCGCGCCCGCAAAAGCGCTCGTTCTTAGCGAAAAAGAGGGCGGGATATTTGCGACGTTTAAATTTGAGCGGGATATGTTTTTGAAATTTGGCGAACCCTTCGTGCTCATCGCAAACGGTCGCGTCATAGGCGGCGGCAGGGTGCTAAACGCCGTGAGCGAACCGATGAAAAAGTCAAGCAAAATTTCGTTTTTAAACGCGTTGCTTAAAAAAGACTTCGTAAGCGCCTTTGCGATGCTAAAAGATACGCATAAAAACGGCTTTGGTATCATCTCGGCCTATCAGCGCTTCGGGCTAAATCACGAGGAGGCCGTAGCTATAGCAAAACAAACGCCAAACGTATTCGTCGATGAAAAAGCGCTAAATATCTACGATCTAAGCGCGGTCGATCGGATAAAAAGCGCGGTCAAATTTATGATAGAAAAGAACGAATTTGCGGTATTTTCGGCTACGAGCATCAGCCTAAAGCTCTCGTGGGCCAGCGAAAACATCGCTCAAAAGGCGCTTGACGAGCTAGAAAGCGCGGGCATGATCGCTAAAAACGACGGCGTCTACACCAAAACGGGCGTGGATATGAGCAAGCTAAAAATCTGGCTTGAAGAGAAAATTTACGAGATTTTGCAAAGCGGAAATTTAGCTCCCCTGGCGCCTTATAACATCTACGACGAGCTTGAGATAGACCGAGTTAGCGGCGATAACGCGCTAAAAAAGCTAACGGGCATCGGACGCGTGGTGAGGCTAGCGCATAATCTTTTCGTAACGTCAAAAGCCCTAAACGAGGCGCTTGCCAAGCTAAAAGCTATCATCGCCGCTCAAGGATTCGTAAACGTAACGAACGCGAAAGAGGCGTTAAATTTGAGCAGAAAATACATAATCGCCTACCTCGAACAACTCGATCTAGATCCAAATATCGTA
>CAUSIL010000160.1:0-5153 GCA_963531395.1 uncultured Campylobacter sp. | reverse complement strand
AGCTGCCTGGCGCCGATTTGATCCTTGGCCCCGAGATGAAAAGTACGGGCGAGGTAATGGGTATATCTGGGGGCTTTGCCAAAAGCTTTGCCAAAAGCCAGATCGCCGCGAGCAACTCGCTGCCTACAAGCGGGCTAGTCTTTTTGACTCTTGCCGACGCGGACAAAAAATACGCCGCAAATTTGGCGCGCGAGCTCATAAATCTAGGCTTTAAAATCATCGCCACGGGCGGAACGTATAAAATTTTAAATGACGCGGGCGTAGAGAGCGAGTTCGTCTATAAGATTAGCGAAGGTCGCCCAAATGTCGAGGATAGGCTCAAAAACGGCGACATCGCGCTTGTAATCAACACCAGCGACAGCAAGTCAAACAGCGAGGACGGCAAGAAAATCAGGCAAAACATCATGCGATTTAAGATTCCGTATTTCACGACGATGTCGGCGGCTTTGGCGGCTGCTAAGTCGCTCAAAAGCGTGCAGGACGGCAGCGCGCTGGAAGTAAGAAGCCTGCAGGAGTATCTGGGCGGAAAGTGAGCGCATGCCGGCAAATTTAAACGTCATATTTGCCTTTGCGCCCAGTTTTTGCGTTAAATAAAAGCTTAAATTTAGCTCTCTAATTTCACGGCTGGAATTCGTTTTAGATGAGATTAAATTTTACTTCTGGCATTTTGAGCGATGCGAAATAGTCAAATTTCAGCTAAATTTTATCCGGCAAAAGGAGCAAAAATGTTTGATTTTAAAAAAGAGTTTAAGCAGCTTTATGCGCCAAAGCAGGCGCCGCAAATTTTAACCGTCCCGCCTGCAAATTTCGTCTGCGTCCGCGGGGAGGGCGATCCAAACGAGCCAGGCGGCGCGTATCAGCGCGCGATAGAGGTACTTTACGCCGTGAGTTACGCGCTAAAAATGAGTTACAAAACCGATTATAAAATAGATGGCTTTTTTGAATACGTCGTGCCGCCGCTAGAGGGATTTTGGCGGCAAAGCGGCTCGGCTTGCGGCGAGGCAGACTACGCTAGAAAGAGCGATTTTAGCTGGATTAGCGCGATTAGACTGCCTGGTTTTATCACGCGAGAAAATTTCGACTGGGCGGTGGGACAGGCTACTTCAAAAAAGAAGCTAGACTGCAGTATGGCGGAGTTTTTAACGATAGACGAGGGCCTTTGCGCGCAAATTTTACATTTGGGTAGCTTTGACGACGAGCCAGAGAGCGTTGCTAAAATAGACGAGTTTATCGCCGCAAACGGCTATGCAAAGGACTTTGGCGAGCAAAGGGCGCATCACGAAATCTACCTAAGTGACCCCAGAAAAACCGCACCGCAAAAATGCAAAACGATAATTAGACTGCCGATTATAAAAATTTAGCGGACGATTGCGATAAGTGCAAAAATAAATGGAAAACAATGAAAGAATTTGAAGTAGAGATTATCGAAACTTCGGCGAGAAGAGTCGTTATTAAAGCAAGAAATAAAGAAGAAGCGTGTAAGATCGTCCGAGCGGCTTACGAAAACAGCGAGATCGTTTTAGGTGCGGAGGACTTCGTTTGTGCGGATTTTAAAACGACGGTCGCGGACGAGCCGAAAACTAAATTATAGGGATTTTATGGAAACGAATTTAATGTAACCCGTCTCACGATTTTCGTAAAAAAATTTCTCATTTTTCACCTTAATGTAAAATCAATAAGATATTTTGCATTAATAACAAAAACACAATAAATGCCGTATAATATAACCAGGCAAAAAACAAAAAAGGTAGTGAAATTTATGAAAAAGACAGAATTGATTGATGTTGTAGAAGCACAAGAAAATAATTTTTATAAAGATGGAAATATATTTTTACTAAAAAAAGACAATGAGTTCATTGATGGTGATCTCAGAACCGCAAAAATAGATGATGAGAAATTAGATATAAATGGTATGAAGATAAAAATTATATCATCACTATTTAAAAGACAAGAGGGGGTTTCTAGTTATTGGAGCATATATGAATTTGCAAGTGTTGGATTTAATGAGACAAGAGAAGGCTACTATAAGCTATGGATACCTTGTGAAAATGCCAGTAGTAAACATCTTAATTTATTTTATCATTTTGGTAGTGATGTATTTGCAGATGGGTCTTACGTTAGTTTGAATAAATATTTAAAATTTAATATTAAAGAAAAATATACATTTTCATTTTTTTATCATAGTCATAATTTTTTAATTATAGATTGTGAGGAAAAAATCACCTTCAAAGAGTTTGATGAGTATTGCAGGGTTATATTATCTGCAATTGGTTTCATTACCGGCTTTATACAGATGGATAGAGGTTATTATTTTGAAAGTGATAATTTGGAATGCTCAGAATACAAAAATTTTAAATACACAAGTTGCTTTACTCCTACTTACAAAAGTGGCTTTTACACAATAGAAGGAAATCCGCATCAATATTGCTTCTCAAATAAAAAAGTTGATATCGATGGAAAAAATAAAAAACTTAACAAAAAAGATTTTGAAAATTTGATAGATAAAATGCTAGACAATATAAATTTCAGAGAAGCGATAGATACGTTAATGATAGTAAATACCTTGTCTATAAGCTACTACTCAATGAGATTACTTGCAACAGTTTTAGAAATTTTAACGCAAAAAAATGAATCGGACAATAAGAGAACTGGAATAAAAAGAACTACTTATGAAAAAGATTTTATTAAGCAGCTCAAGAAAGAAGTAAAACGACTCATAGGAGATAATTCTAGTTTAAAAGAAAAAAAGAAAAATATATTAGGCAGAATTGACAATATATTTAATCTACCAAACAATGATAAGTTATTATCATTATTTGATGAAAATACAATTAAATTAAACGAGTTAGATAAAAAGTGTATTATGCTTAGGAATCATCTCTTACATGGAAATGTGTCCATAACTAGCATTCTTAAAAATCAAGACGAGATAACACAAGTAATGTTTATATACTTAAAATTAAATACATTGATAAATGCTGCAATATATAGCAGTATAGGATACAAAGGGATAATAAGAAATTTACCAAAACTTTTTATGGATTACAAAAATATAGAAGAGCTCCAGAACGAAGAGTATTTTATTTCTATAAATCAATAGATAAAACTTACAAAATTTCTAGTAGCCTTAGATCGAATTAATATTGTTAAGTTTCTCATTTTTTACATTAAGGCAAAAAATGAGATTTTTTATGAAAATTATGAGATAGGTTAAAGGGTCTTCAAAGGCTTATTAAATGTCTTTAAATTTATTTTTTGAGAGCTTGAACGTATCTTACCTTTGATAGGATACTCTCTTATGAGATCTTTCGATTTTTAAATATTCAATAGTATTTAAAGTTTATTTGACGAATTTTTATGCTTTTTAAGGGTTAAATCTTGCATTTAAAATGATAGTATGCAAAGCCCGATTTTTTCTCCACTATCATTTTAAATGCAAGATACTGCCATTTTAAATGCGCGCCGATATAATCCGCCGCCAAATTTTAGCTGCCGATACCTCACGCATAGCACCGAGCAAATAATCTGGGCAAGAAAAAGCGAGAAATTTAAGCACATTTTCAACTACGAACTAATGAAAAGGCTAAACGACGATAAGCAAATGAAAGACGTTTGGAGCTTTCCTGTGATAGTGCCGTGGGAGAAGGCCTGCGGTAAGCATCCGACGCAAAAACCGCTTGCTCTTTTGGCGCAGCTGATTTTAGCGGCTAGTAACGAAGATAGCGTGATTTGCGATCCGTTTGCCGGCTCTTCGACGACTGGCATCGCGGCAAATTTACTCGGGAGAAAATTCGTCGGCATTGAGAAAGAGCGGGAATTTATAGAAATTTCTATAAACCGCAAAAGCGAACTCGACGCAAATTTTGACCTTTTTAGGCGCAGGATTTTAGATATAAATAAGTTAGATTGATTAGGCTGAAATTTAGCTATAATCATACAATGAAAAATCTAGTAAAAAGCGAATTTTTCGGCGTATTTATCACGCTTCTTGGCGGCGCATTATGGGGATTTAGCAGTGTTTGCGGGCAGTATCTGTTCACGCAAAAGGGCGTTAGCGCCGACTGGCTCGTGCCCTACCGCCTAGGCCTCGCCGGGCTTGCGATGGTGGCGTATTATTTAGCGCGTTCGCCGCGCCTAGCCCTCGCACCGCTAAAAGATCGCGCGCTGTTGCCGCAGCTGCTCATCTACGCGTTTTTTGGGCTTATGATGACGCAGTATTCGTACTTTTGCGGTGTCGAGCTCTCAAACGCCGCCGTCGCGACCGTGATCCAGTACTCCGCGCCCGCGCTCATCCTTGCCGTCGTTTGCTTTTTACAGCGGCGCGCACCTAAAAAGGTCGAGCTCATCGCGCTCATTTTCGCGGTGCTGGGCGTCGTGCTGCTCGCCACTCACGGCGATCTTGGCTCGCTGGTTATCAGCGCGGAGGCGCTGGTTTGGTGCCTCATTAGCGCGCTTGGCGTCGTGATTTATAGTCTCATCCCAACGAAGCTAAATCAAAAATACCCCGTCCCGTTAAATTTAGGCTGGGGCATGGTCATCGGCGGCGGCGCGCTCGCGCTTTACACGCGGGTTTGGCAGCTAGGCGGCGTGAGCGACGCAGACGGCTTTTCGGCGCTTGCCGCGGTGGTGATTTTAGGCACGATATGCGCGTTTAGCTTTTACATGACGGGGCTAAAGATAATAGGCGCGAGCAGGGCGAGCATGATAGCGTGCATCGAGCCGGTGAGTGCGGCGGCGTTTGCCTATTTTTGGCTGGGGACGGAGTTCGTATTTCTTGATTTTGCGGGCTTTACGCTCATAATCTCGTGCATATTTTTGCTGGCTAAAGATAGGAAAAAGGCGTAAATTTGGAGGAGAGATGATCTATTTGGCGCAGACCGATACGACGGCGGGATTTTTGAGCAAGGATTTTCGCGAGATAAACGCGCTAAAATGCCGAGCGGCGGACAAACCCTGCCTCATAACGACGGCAAAGCTTAGCGAGCTAAAAAATCTCGCTCGCGTGCCCGCTAATTTTAAAAATTTAGAGCGCCGTGCGAGGAAAACGACGTTTTTATATCCGAACGGCACCGCCGTGCGCGTCGTAAAAGAATGCGCCCATGAGGAGTTTTTGAGGCAATTTGACTGGCTCTACTCCAGCAGCGCAAATTTAA
>CAUSIL010000159.1:0-5196 GCA_963531395.1 uncultured Campylobacter sp. | reverse complement strand
ACTCCCCCCACGGCGTGTGCGACAGCGGCCTGGGCCCGGCCGAATACAGCCAGCCGCGCCAGCCCTCGCGCCAGCCGCCCTTTAAAAAAAATAGCTTAAAAAACGTCCACGCGGGGTTTAAAACGGCCTTAAATTTACTTGATTTTGCGTCCTTTGCACCGAGGCTAGAGTAGCGATTTTGTTTGGCGATAAACTGCTCGATGCTGCCATATGCATAGTGCTTGAAGTGGTTTTTTAGCCTGCTGATTTGATTTTTGGCGGCGGTTAAATTTGCGGCGTCTGCCCGGATTTGTTCATCCGTTTTCGTCGCGCTTTTTAAAACTACCTTTTCGTGTATCTCGCGCCCGTCAAACTCCGCCTGCGTCTTGTCAAACAGCCTGACCGTGTAGTCTGGATAAAGCCCCATAGTGCGCACCTCTTTACCGAAAAAGATATTTGCGCGAGCTACCTCGTATGCGCAAAACTCGGGGCGCTGCAAAACCTGCAAAATTTCCTCCCTCAGCGGTTCTAAAATCACCTCGTCGCTATCTAGCACGAAAACCCAGCGATTACGCGCTAGACTCACTCCCAGCTGCTTTTGCGCGCTAAATCCCAGCCATTTTTGCTTGTGAAATTTGACGTTTTTAAACCCTGCGCAAATTTGCTCAGTAGCGTCCTGCGAGCCGCTATCGACCACGACGACTTCGTCTGCGAATTCGCAGCTTTTTAGCACCTCGGCGAGGTATTTTTCGCTGTTAAGCGTGAGGATTACGACGCTTAGCATTTATAAATTTCCTCGTTAAAATGCTTAAAGCGTTTATGAAACCAAAAGTACTCGTCCGGCTTCTCGCGTACGGCGGCCTCAGTCGCGTCTGATTGAGCTTGCGTGGCCTTTAGCACGGCGCCTTCTTTGTCAAAATCCCTAACGTCAATCGGCGGGAAAAAGCAAATTTCGCTGAGGTTGCGCCCTTTTTCGCGGATAAATGCGGGCACGATGAGCGCGTCCGTTTTTTGCGCGAAAATGCTAACCGCAGGCGTATGCAGGACTTTTCGTCCGAAAAATTTAACCTCTACGCCTTCCTCTTTGGCGGTGTTTTGATCGACTAGGATACCGACTAATCGGCGCGCCTTGACCGCTTTTAAAATTTGCTTGGCGCCGCCCATTTTATCGATGAGCTCGATATCAAAGCGGGTGCGATTTGCCGCCAAAATGCGCTGCATGACTGCACTATCAAGAGCGCGTCCGACGATGCTAACGCCGCCGAATTTCGCCGCCATCGCCAGCGAAAAGAGCTCCCACTGCCCGTAGTGCGCGGTTTGTACGATGATCGGGCGGCCCGAGGCGAGCGCGTTTTGAAAGATTTGCTCGTTTTTAAATTCGACTTTTTCTAGGATTTTTTCCTTGCTCGCGTTTTGATTTTTTATAAAATTTACCGCAAATTTAGCGTAGTTTCGGTAAGTGTCTTTTATGATTTGCTCTTTTTGCGCAGCCGTTAGCTCGCCAGCATAAGCGAAATTTAGATTTGCTCTGATGATTTTGGTGTGTTTGGCGTCAAATTTATAAAACAAAAACGCGATGAAATTTAAAAACGGATCAAGCAAAAACGCGGGCGTAACGGTAAAGATAAATTTAAAAAATCTATAAAGCCAAAGGTAAAATAAATCACGCATCAAGTAGCCTTTTTGCCGCGTTTGCGATAGCCTGCGGCGAGATATCTCGCACGCAAAAGTCGCTTTTATCTATCTTTTTCGCGTCTATTTTTTTGCCCGCGTCTAGCGTTAAATTTACGTGCGTAGCGTAGGCGTTTCTGCCTGCGGGTCGGTTGCCAAAAAGCGCGATGGAGGGGCGATTTTGCGCCCAGGCGATATGCGTCACGCCGCTATCGTTGCCGATAATAAGGTCGCAGGACGAGATAAAGCTTACGAGCTCTTTTAGGCTTAAATTTAGCGTTTTTGCGTTTGAGTTTTTTATCAAATTTAGAGCCTCTTTTTCCTCTTTTTCGCCGTTATAGCAGACGAAAATTTCGTTTTGCGGCTCGTCTAACAGGGCGATAACATCGCTAAATTTATCGTAAATTTTACTCGGCTCGCTAGCAAAAGGCGCGATCAAAATTTTCTTTTTTTGGCTTTCAAATTTACTTTGCCGGGCACTAAAACAAGGCTGCTTGGCTAAAATCTCATCCTCGCTAAAGCTAAATCCCAGAGCAAAAGCCGTAAGGCCCAAATTTCGCAAGATGATGTTTTGGGCGTAGTCGCAGCTAAATTTATGCTTATAAAACAGTGCCGCGAGTGGCTCTTTCACGCTAAATTTATCAAATCCGTAGCTATTTTTTCCAAGAAGCTTCGCAACCACGGCGGATTTTAGAAGTCCTTGCAGGTCGATGACGTAGTCAAATTTGCCCTCTTGCTTAGCAGACGCGATCAGCTCCAAGCTTTTTTTGTATTCGCCGTTTTTTAGCGGTAGCGATACGACGCGCGAAATTTGCGGGCAAAGAAATAAAATCTCGCTAAATTTGGCGTCGGCAAACCATGTTATTTTAGCTTCGGGCAAGTGCTTTTCGATAAACTGCAAAATAACTACCGCATGAACGATGTCGCCCAGGGCGGAGAGCTTGATAACGGCGATGTTTGGGCTTAAATTTTTACTCATTTACCGCTTTTATAAAGATTTTTAGCTATCATTTTAGGCAAAAATAGCTAAAAAAGGTTTGAAATGGCTAAAAATTATATCTGCGTTTTTGACTGCGAGACGGTGCCGGACGTCGCGCTTTTGCGTAAAATTTACGGCTATGAGGGAAGCGACGCGGAGGTGGCGAGGCAGGCGTTTGCCGCGCAAAAGGCAGCGAGCGGAAGCGAGTTTTTGCCCGTGATGTTTCACCGCGTCGTGGCGATCTCTGCGGTGATGGCGGACGAGTACGGTAAATTTTTGCGCGTAAGCACGATGAAGGGCGCAAACGAGCGCGAAATCCTAAATAAATTTATCGGTTTCGTAAACTCGCACAACCCGCGCCTGGTGAGCTTTAACGGGCGAGGCTTTGACCTGCCGATGATTTTAACGCGCGCGATGAGGTATAACGTCTCGTTTCCGAGCTTTTACGAGGTCGAAAACAAGGAGCTTGGCAAAGGCAAATGGGACGGCAACTACCGCGACAGGTATAGCGGCAAATTTCACTTTGATCTACTTGATCACGTGAGCGAGTTTGGCTCCGTGCGCGGGCTAAAGCTAGATACGCTCTGCGCTAGCTTAAATTTGCCCGGCAAATACGACGTGCACGGCGATCAGGTGATGGAGCTGTTTTTTGACGGTAAGATCGACAAGATCAACGAATACTGCGAAAGCGACGTGCTAAACACATACTGGCTATTCCTAAAATACGAGCTTTTGCGCGGAAATTTGACGCTGGACGATTACGCGGACGATATCTCGGTGATGAGCGAGTGGCTCGCGGCAAACTGCGCGCAGATGGGCTATACGCCGGTTTTTTGCGAGGCGGTAGAACGCGAACTCGTGCGCCTTGAAACGCAAAACTACGAGGACGAGCCGGAGCTTAATGACGACGACGAGCAAGCTGGAGCAGAGGAGTACTACACCGAAGAAAATATGCCCGAGATAAATTTGGACGAGCAGTGAGAACGGGCGCAAAAATACGCTAAAATAGCGTCAAATCACAAAGGAAAAAACATGAAAATTTTAGTAACCGGAACGGCGGGATTTATCGGATTTCACTTGGCAAACGCCCTCGTAAAAAGAGGCGACGAGGTCGTCGGATACGACGTGATAAACGACTACTACGACGTAAATTTAAAGCTTGCGCGCCTAAAAACGGCTGGCTTTGACGTGAGCGAGATAGACTATGGCAAGCTGATAAGCTCAAAAACGCAGTCTAATTTAAAATTTATAAAAGCCGATCTAGCCGATACCCAGACGATGAAAGAGCTTTTTGCTAAAGAAAAATTTGACGTAGTGGTAAATTTAGCTGCACAAGCAGGCGTTCGCTACTCCCTCATCAATCCGCAAGCCTACATCGACAGCAACGTCACGGGCTTTATGAATATCCTAGAGTGCTGCCGCCACAACCAAACTAAAAATCTAGTCTACGCAAGCTCTAGCTCGGTCTACGGCCTAAACGAAAATATGCCCTTTAGCACGCACGAGGGCGTAAATCACCCGATCAGCCTCTACGCCGCGACTAAAAAAAGCAACGAAATGATGGCGCATACGTATTCGCATCTATTTGGCGTACCGACTACGGGGCTGCGATTTTTCACCGTTTACGGCCCGTGGGGACGCCCCGATATGGCGCTGTTTTTGTTCGTAGACGCCGCCCTAAAAGGCAAGAAAATCGACGTCTTTAACTACGGCAAGATGAAGCGCGACTTTACCTACGTGGACGACATCGTAAAGGGCATCATAAAATGCGTCGATAACCCAGCCAAGCCAAATCCCGCGTGGGATGCGAAGCATCCAGATCCTGCCACCTCAAGCGCGCCGTTTAAGGTCTATAATATCGGCAACAACAGCCCCGTCGAGCTCATGGACTACATCAAGGCCGTCGAGCTAAAAATCGGCCGCGAGATAGAAAAAAACTTCCTCCCGCTTCAAGCCGGCGACGTGCCTGCAACCTTTGCGGACGTGAGCGATCTCGTGGCGGACTTTGAGTATAAGCCCGCAACTAGCGTAAATGATGGGGTGGCTAGGTTTATCGAGTGGTACTGCGAGTTTTACGGAGTTAAAATTTGAGATTTTTCGCGCTCTTGCTGGCTGCCTTTTTAAATTTAGCTTTGGCGGCGCAGGGCGAAAATCTAAGTAGCGCCGCAAGTGCAGATGCCGCTAAAAAAGCTAAATTTGAGCTTTTAAAACTTAGCGAATATAAAGGTCAAAACGTCGGCGGCTGGCTAGCTAGCGAGAAGCTTGACGGCGTGCGCGCATACTGGGACGGGCGAAATTTGCTATCTAGAAACGGCAAAATTTTAGCCGCGCCAGGGGGCTGGAGCGCGCATTTTCCGCCTTTTGCGCTTGACGGCGAGCTCTACACGGCTCGGGGCGAATTTGAAAAAATCCAATCGATCGTGATGGATAAAATGCCGAGTGTTGCGGCGTGGAGCGAGGTTAAATTTTACGTTTTCGACGTACCTGAGGCCGGCGGCGGGCTTTTAGAGCGGCTTAGCGAGCTTGAAAAATTTATCGTAAAAAACCCGCAAGCTGGGCAAAATTTA
>CAUSIL010000158.1:0-5208 GCA_963531395.1 uncultured Campylobacter sp. | reverse complement strand
CTATCGTGGCCGACAGCACGGCGGTTAAGCTCACGTGGAACGCCTCTGATAAGGCTAGAAGCTTTACTGTTATAAGAGACGGCGGCGGAAGCGAGCAAAAATTTACAAATATAACGGGCAACGAATTCGTCGATAACGGCGTAACATACGGGCAAAAATACAGCTATAAAGTGATCGCCGTAGATGAATACGGCATAAGCTCCGACGCTTCTGCGAAAGCCGAGATAACCGTCGAATAATGCCCAATTTTATAGCTAAAAACGTAAATTTTACTCCAAAAGATTGCGGCGAGATAAGCTTTTTGTGGGAGGCTCGCGGCAGGCAAGGCGTAAGCCTTATTTATACAAAAAGCTCTAGCGAGGAGTTTTTTATCACGCTAAAAAAGCGCGAAAATGATTGGGTAGTAAAAGGCGAAAAGCTAACAAAACCTGCTAAAATAGGGCTTTTGCAAAATGCTTTGGTTAAATTTAAAGAGCTTTACTGCGATCAAATTTTAAGCGAAGCCATAGCGTTAAAAAACACGCGCCTTACGCAAAAAGATTCGGCGATCTTTAGCGTGGGCGAGCTACTTGAAAATTTAAATCAGAGCGAATTTGAAAGTAAATTTATCGAGATTGGATTTGGCTCGGGCAGGCATTTGCTATTTCAGGCGGAAAATAACCCAAACACGCTAGTTATCGGCATCGAGGTCTATAAACCCTCGCTCGAGCAGGTCGCAAAGCTGGCAAAAGCTAAAAATCTAAACAACGTCATGCTTGTAAACTGCGACGCGAGGCTACTTTTATCGCTTGTGAAGTCAAATTTTATCGATAAAATTTTCCTTCATTTCCCCGTACCTTGGGATGACGCTCCTCATAGGCGCGTGGCGTCGGCGAAATTTGCTCTAGAGTGCGAGCGAACGCTAAAAGCGGGCGGCAAATTTGAGCTAAGAACCGATAGCCGCGAGTATGCGGACTTTACTTTGGCGCAAATTTTAGATCTAACCGACGCCGATGTTCAAATTTACAAAAATCGCGACCTAAAAGTAAGCAGCAAATATGAAGACCGCTGGAAAAGGCACCAAAAAGATATTTACGACGTTATCTTTACCTGCGAAAAGCAAAGCGAGCCTAGAGCAGATCAGGGCGAGCTAAAATTTGAAAACGGCTACGACACTGGCAAGATCGCGGCTAAATTTAGCAACCAAACGATAAAAGAGGATGATTTTTTCTTACATTTAGAGGAAAAATACGAAAAAGAGGGCGGCAAAATTTTAATTCGCGCGGCGTTTGGCGCATTTAATGCACCCGAGCATTGCTATGTCTTGCTCGGCGAAAAAGGCGCGGAATATTTTATAAAAAAGCCGCTCGTTACGGCTGAAAATTTAAAGGCGCATCTTGCGTTTAAGGAGTATTTGGCGGATGCAAAAAATAATTAGCGCAAGCGGACTGTGCCTAGGGTACGAGAATGGGCAAAATCTAATAACGGACGCTAAATTCGACATTTATTCCGATGATTTCGTTTTTATCACGGGGCAAAGCGGTAGCGGTAAATCCACGCTTTTAAAGTCTTTTTACGGCCAGATGAAGCCAAGTGCGGGTTCTTTGAGCGTTTGTTTGACGGATATGACGGATATAACTCAGCAAAATTTAGACAAACTAAGGCAACGAATCGGCGTGGTTTTTCAAAATTATCGATTGATAAGCGAGTGGAATATCGAAAAAAACGTGATGTTGCCGCTGATGATAAAAGGGCTAAGCGCAAGCATCTGTAAAAATCAGGCGACAAAGCTTTTAAAGCACGTAAATTTGCTCCATAGAGCCGATAAATTTCCAAACGAGCTAAGCGGTGGAGAACAGCAGCGGGCTGCGATGGCTAGGGCTTTGGCGCATAACCCTAATTTACTGCTTTGCGACGAGCCGACGGGTAGCCTAGATGAATACTCAAGCGATGTTATTTGGGGGCTTTTGCGCTCGGCAAAAGAGTATCTTGGCACTTGTATCGTCGTAGTTACGCACCATATACCGGTCTCGCTAAGAGTGCCTTATAGACATCTGGTTATAGAAAACGGACGCATATATGAAATCCTTTAAAAATCACCTTAGCGTTATCATCCCGCTCGTAGCCTTGCTTGCGGGTATAGAGTTTATCTTGTCGGCAAATCGCGCCCTTAGCGAATACGAAAATATGATGAACAAAGACTATACCATCATCATCGTGAGTCAAAACGAACTAAACGCTACCGACGTAAAGCCGCTTGTTTATACGTTTGAGTCGCTTGAGCCTCTTAGCTCAAAATCAGTATTAGAAAAGCTATCAAAGGATATCTCGGCTAAAAATATCGCCGTTTTGCAAGAGGCTTTGCCTAAATTTTACTCGCTTAGGCTAAATGCCTTCCCAAGTACGCAATACATGAGCGAAATCAAAGATAAAATAGCAAAAATCGCGGGCGTGAGCAGGGTAGAGACGTTTTCTAAAACGCACGATAAGGTCTATAAAATTTTACAGCTCGTTAAAAATATTTCGGCGATATTTTCCTGCCTCATCGGACTTATCGGACTTATGCTTATCTTAAAGCAGATGCGAATTTGGCTTTACGAGCATAAGGAGCGTATCGAGATCATGACGCTACTTGGCGCTCCGTCGTGGCTAAAATCTGGCGCGCTATACAAAACAGCGCTGTTTGATTCGTTTATAGCAACCGTTTTTACGGTTGTTTTTTACGCGTTTTTGCCTGATTTTCAGCCCGTAAAAGACGCTGCGAGCGGGTTAAATATAAATTTCCCCGCAATCGATGCGTTTTATGACGGAGCGATGCTGCTTTTAGTCTCTTTGACGCTTAGTTTTCTAGCCGTTTATACCGTTATGCGAAAGAGTAGAACGGGTATATGAGAGTCGCCTTGCTTTTGCTAGCGGCTTTTTGCGCGCTTTTGGCTAATACTAACGAAAAAATCAGAAACCAAACGACTTATCTTGAGTCCTCAAAAGACCTTGAAAAACAGCTGAATAAAAAATTAGACGACCTAGCCGGCGACATCATAGGCGGCGAAAAAAGCGTTAAACAAACCGATGATAAGATGAAAGAGCTCATCATGCAAATAGCGCAGCTGGAAAATAGCGCTAAAAGCGCGGGCAACGAGCTTGACGAGCTGGTAAATCAAAATAAAAATTTAACCCAAAGTCAAAAAGATATCCAAAAAAGTATCGTGCGTATCATATCAGACGAGTTTTCGTTTGATCTTATAATGCCTAAAGAATACGCCGAGGGCGAAGATAGCATCATCGCCACGGAAATACTAAGTAAGTTAAATTCTGTGCTAAAAGACGACTTCAACGCGCTTGCCAAGCAGTATGAAAGTACGCAAAATTTGATAAAAACGCAAAACGATAAGATAGAGGGCATAAAATCAAATTTAAAAAATTTTAAATTCAAGCAAGCCGAACTCGTTTCACTGCAGGATAAGCAGATGAAAACGCTGGTAAATTTAAAGCGAGATAAAGAAATTTATCAAAAGCAGCTCTCGCGCCTGCAAGCTCAACAAGACGAGATCAGAAAGACGCTAGAAGAGCTAAAAATCGTCGCAAAAAGAGAGAGCGAAGAGGCTAAAAAAGCTCTAGCCGCGCAAAAAGCGGCCGAAGCCAAAGCCCAAAAAAATAAGAATAATAAAAAAGGCGACGCCGGCGTGAGCGCGTCTGATGGCGACGTGAAGCAGTTTGGCTCGAGCTATCAAACTAGCCTCGTGAAAAAATATAGCGGCGAAAAAACGATCGCGCCGCTTGAGAGCTTTACCGTTAAGCAAAAATTCGGCAACTACGTAGATCCCATCTATAACATCAAAATTTTTAACGAATCGGTCGTGCTAAGCGCAAATTCGCCGGACGCGAAGGTAAAAAGCGTATTTAACGGTAAAGTGGTCTTTGCTAAAGAAACCGCGATGCTAGATAAAGTCGTAATCATAGAAAATCCAAACGGCATCCACACTATCTACGCGCACCTTAGCCAGATAGCCCCTACCGTAAAAGTAGGCGCTAAAGTGCAAAAAGGCTACGTCATCGGCCGCGTTCAGCGAGACCTCACCTTTGAAGTTACGCAAAAAAACTATCATATAGATCCGCTTGAGATAATCGGCTTAAAATAGCCGTTTTTCGGGCGGATTAGCAAAATTTAAAGCAAATTTAGCTAAAATCGCAAAATTTTAAGGAGATGAAAAATGGAGAAAAAGAAGCGAATTTTAGTTAAATTTTCGGGCGAGGCGTTAGCTGGAGATAGCGGGTTTGGCATAGATAACGCTGTGCTTAAATTTATCGCAAAACAGATAAAAGAGCTAGTAGAAAACGGTATCCAAGTGGGTATCGTTATCGGCGGAGGCAACATCATACGCGGAGTTAGCGCGGCTAGAGACGGCATCATAAAGCGCACTAGCGGCGATCACATGGGCATGCTAGCTACCGTGATAAACTCTATTGCTATGAGAGAGGCGCTAGAGAGCGTAGGCCTAGACGTACGCGTACAAAGCGCGATAAAGATGGAGGCTATCTGCGAGACTTTTATCGTAGGACGCGCAAATAGGCACCTTGAAAAAGGTCGCGTGGTGATATTTGCCGCAGGTACGGGAAATCCGTTTTTCACTACCGATACGGCTGCGACTTTGCGCGCTATCGAGATTGATTCGGATATGATCATCAAGGCTACGAAAGTAGACGGCGTTTACGATAAAGATCCGAATAAATTCGACGATGCGACGCTGCTAAAAGAGCTAAACTACGAGCTTGCTATGAGCGACGATATCAAAGTGATGGACGATACGGCCATAGCGCTAGCTAAAGACAACTCGCTACCGATCTTAGTCTGTAATATGTTTAAAGACGGGAATTTGCTTAAAATCATACAATGCGACGAGAGCGCGTTTTGCTCCGTCGTGAGAAATTAAATTTAAGGAGAATAAATGAGATCTGAAGAAGTAGCGGCAAAGGCTCTAAAACTAGTCGGAGACGACAGATACATGCTCGCTCTAGCGGTAGCAAAAAGAGCCGAGGCTCTAGCTGGCGGCGCAAAAAGCTTGCTTGATATCGACGTTACTAAGATGAAATTTGCCGATATCGCCCTACGCGAGATAGCTGAGGGCAAGATAGCTTTAGAGGGCATAGTTGAAGCAGCTAAGTAGCGGATTTTTACTAGAACAATTAATCGATGATATAACCGCTTGCAAGGATGTCGCTCAGGCGAGA
>CAUSIL010000157.1:0-5262 GCA_963531395.1 uncultured Campylobacter sp. | reverse complement strand
GAATTTAAAAAAATTAGAAAAAGATTTTTGGGCGGTATTAAATTTGAATGAAAATGCCACCCCTTAGAAACACACAAACTAGATACGTTTTCTTTAAAGGAGAGCTACTTAAATCCAAATCAATCCTTTTATTTTTTAGGTATCGTAGAATTTTTTTCTCCACGGACTTGAGCCTGATCTTTCGATGGAGTGATATTAGAGTACGAAACCTGCGCAAATCCGGTTTCCGGTGTCACGGTTATGATAGCCGTCTTTTTAGCTGTACTTAAAACTATTTGACAATTTTGGCCATTATGAACTAGCCTGTCATAACCTCTAGTCGCACCACCGCCAGTCGTGCTTACCCCCTGCATAGGCCTTCCAAATTCATCAAAAGAAATAGTTTGCAAGTTGCCGTCTCCGCACACGCCGCGCAACTGCACACTAGTTATACCGAATTTTTTTGCCAAATTATATTTCATACTGGCCTTTTTGCAACTAGCTTTTGAAATACCGCTCCATCCGGAGCTCATAAATTTGTTCGGCTCCAACGGGTCTCTTGCTACTTCATCTTCCGAATTTAAATTTCCGGTAGCGCTTCTATCATTATAAACACTATATCTCCATTCGCTCGAGCCGTCACAAAATGAAGCTTTGGTAAAACCTATACTCCACCTCTTTTTAAACCAGTTGGCGTCAGTAGGATCAAATTTATTATCCTGCATCGCTAGATGCTGGGTATAACGGATATGCGACATCACTTGGTCGGCAGCTTCAGCGATGTGGTCGTCGTTTATCCTCGGTAACGCCATAACGGCTATTATTCCTATTACTACTATTGCCACGACAAGTTCTAAAATCGTAAAGGCCTTTTTCATTCATTTTTCCCTAATTATCTTTCTTTTAACTTAAATCTTGCAATCTTTTTGCCGAATTTGTTAACGGCAATATTATCATAATTATCACTCAAGCTCAAATTTAGTAGGCGTAGATCTGCATCCTCGCTTGTATCTATGCCGTAAAATTTAAGCCTCAAAGCAAGCTTTTTATCATCCGTAAAAATTTTTTCTACGCCCCTATTTTTTAGCTCTTTTGCAAGCTCTTTTGCCGCGTGATATCTATAAACGAAATGCTTAGTCGGATCTTTTAATACGCCGTAAAGCGTCTCGTTAAAAAGCACGAACAAAAAACCAGCAAGCAAAGAAGCTACCGCAAAAGAGGCTAAAATTTTATATCCTCGTCTAAACATCGGCAGCCTAACGCGGTACGAACTGAAAAATACCCGAACCAAAATCGGAACCGAAATAACGCAAAAAGGCAGGTAGTTTTCGAGCTCCAATCGCTGCCTGATAGATAAAAACAAGCAAAATAAAAACGCCGTTATACAAACGAACCAGAGTAAATTTTTAGTCTCTTTTATCCAAATTCTATACATAGCATAGACGAAATAGACGAAAATAAAAGGCGAAAACGCGGCGGCAAAGATGCTTACGGTATCAAGCAAATGGCCGCTAGGCTTGCCGCCGGAGTTAAATCCGTAAAGATAAAAACAAAGAGCGAAAAGCAGCGCCGAGGTCCACGCCATCTTAGCGTCGCGCCTATAAACACCGAATGCAAAAATAGCCGAAAAATAAACCAAAAATGCGCCGCTAACAAAAGGCAGCACGCATAAAAACGCGTAAAAAGCTAGCATTTTGCGTAGCTGATAAAGATAAATGCTTAAAAGCGAAAGCGCGATTATGATACCGGCATCGTTTACCAAGATCGCCGACGCCATCGTCGCAGGAAGCAATATAAACACGACCGCGCTTACTACTCGGTCAAATTTGCGTTTTAAAATTTGCTTTGAGACCTTGTAAAGCAGCGCGACGCTAAAAATATGGCAAACAACAAAAGGAAGCCGTAAGGCATAGTCGTTTTGCCCGAAAACCTCGACCGAAAATCTAGCTAAAACGGCCGAAATTTTAGACGAGTTATAAAACGCATCCGCCTCGTAGTAACTAATGCTAAGCGTGCTAATCGCATGCGATAAAAAACAAAAATCAACAAGGCAGATGATAAAAAGTAAAAACGTTTCCGAGCGTAGCATACTAAATTTAGGGCTTAAATTTGCTCTTCCCAGAAAAACTCTATCCACTCGTGCGCCTCTCTCACCGTAAAGTCTGGCAATAAAAGCGCTTTTTGTTTATAAAATATAGTCGCGATCTTTAGCTTAATATGCGGGAAGCGTTTTATAAGCTCTTGTTTGATAGCTATCATGCTCTCGCCCGTATCTATCATATCGTCCACTATCAAAATTTTATTAAATTTAGATAGATCGGGGACGTTAAAGATGTCGATAGTATCGAGCTTTTTAGTCTCTTCGTAGTGGATTGAGTTTAGCGTAAAAAGATTGCGGTTATTTAGCAAGCTCGCTAAAAAATGCCCCAACGTAAGCCCTCCGCGAGCGACTGCTAAAATCACTTCTGGCTCGAAGTTTTCTTTGATATCTCGCGCCATTATTTTTACGTCTTTATGAAATTCCTCAAACGGATACTTTAGCATGTTTTCTCCTCAGTGTACTAAAAATACTACAAAACTAATGAGCGCAAGCACGACAACTCCGATATTTACGTATTCCCACTCGCGCCTCATGATACGAACCAGCAAATACGCCATAAACCCAAACGAAAGCCCCGTCGTGATCGAGTACGTAAGCGGCATCAAAATAACTATCAAAAACGTCGAAATAGCGATAGCCGGATCTTTAAAATTTATATTTCCAAGCTCGCTAAACATCAGCACGCCCACCATCACGAGTATCGGATATATCGCGTTTGAAGGGATGGCTTTAAAAAGCGGCAGCATAAAAATCGTAAGCACGAAAAATAGTCCGCAAAATACCGCCGTTAGTCCCGTCTTGCCGCCCTCTTCTACGCCGCTAGCGCTCTCGGCAAACGACGTCGTCGTACTAACGCCTACTAATGAGCCGGCTACCGTAGCTACCGCGTCGGCTTCGAGGGTTTTTTCTAGTTTTTCGACGCCTTTTTGATTGCTCTCGTCAAAGATTCCCGCTCTATTTCCCACGCCAGCTAGCGTACCGATAGAGTCGAAAAGATCGGTTACAAAGAAGGTAACGATCACCGGAAGCAGCGCAAAAGATAGCGCGCCCACGATGTCAAGCTCTAAAAATATCGGCGATATCGAAGCCGGTAGCGAGACAAACTCCTCCGGATACGGCGCGATACCGAAAATCCAAGCTATCACCGAGGTCGTAAATACCGCGATGATAAAGGCTCCCTTAACCTTCCACGCCCAAAAAAGTATAACGAAAAATAGCCCCACAAAGCCCAAAATAACGTTTGGATCTTTTAAATTTCCAAGGCCGACCAGCACGGCGTCGTTATTTACGACTACGCCCATTTGCTGAAGCCCGACGAAGGCGATAAAAGCGCCTATGCCCGCGCTTATCGAGCGTCTGACGTCGTCCGGGATAGATTTTAAGACCCAGATTCTAAAATTCGTAAAAGATAGCACGACGAAAATTATACCCGAGATGAAAACCACGCCCAGAGCCGTCTGCCACGGTATTTGCATGCCTAGCACGAGGCCAAATGTAAAATAAGCGTTCAGCCCCATTCCCACGCTCATAGCCACGGGCGTGTTCGCCCATACGCCGTTTAGCACGGTAGCGATCACGGTTATGAGCGCCGTAGCCGTGATGAGCGCATCCACCGGCATGCCGGTTTTACTCATGATTATCGCATTTACGCGCACTCTATACATCATCGTCCAAAAGGTCGTGAGCCCCGCACTAAACTCGGTCTTTACGCTAGTGCCGTTTTGTTTTAGTTTAAAAAAATCCAACTTCGCCCCCTTAGTTATCGTAAATTTTTATTTCGTTATACAAGCTATCTCGCTCGACGGGGACAAAGCCCGAGGTCTGGATGAGATCGGTAAAATTTCTAAGACTCATACCGCTTGCCGATTTCGCTCCGGCCGCGCTTTGGATACTCTCTTTTTCTATCGTGCCGTCTAGATCGTCAGCGCCGAATTCTTGCGCGACCATGGCTAAATTTATCGTCGAGGTCGCCCAGTACGCCTTTATGTGCGCGACGTTATCGAGCACCAGACGCGAGATCGCAAATGTTTTTAAAATTTCGGCCGAGCCGGGATAGTTTTCTACTTTTAGATAGTTGTTGTCGCGCTGATAAACCAGTGGGATAAAGGCGTTAAATCCGCCCGTCTTGTCCTGTAAATCGCGGATTCGCAGCATGTGATCGATGCGGTTTTGCCTGCTTTCTACGTGGCCAAACAGCATAGTAGCGTTACTTTCTCTGCCCTTTTCGTGCCACAGGCGGTGGATTTTGAGCCAGTTTTCCGAGCTCACCTTGCCTTTGCAGATTTTACGCCTAACCTCTTCGTCAAAGATCTCCGCTCCGCCGCCAGGCATCGAGTCAACGCCGTATTCAAGCATCTTTTCTACGACTTCTTCATAGCTAAGGCCGTGTTTTCGCGAGAGGAAATCAACCTCCGCTGCAGTTAGCGCCTTGACGTGGATTTGCGGGTATTTTTCCTTTATTTTTTTAAAAATTTCCAAATACCACTGCCATGAGGTATCGGGGTTGTGCGCCGAGACGATATGTATCTCTTTTGCGCCGTGAGCGACGCTTTTTTCGACGATTTTTAGTATTTCCTCGTGGCTCATCGTGTATGGGTTTGGATTTTTACGGTTTGCCGAAAATGCGCAAAATTTACACACGTCCGCGCAGATATTGGTCGGGTTTATGTGGCGATTTACGTTAAAAAATACCTTTTTGCCGTGTAGTTTTCGCCGTTTTGCGTTTGCAAATTTACCCAGCGTAAAAAGGTCTAGGTCGTACAAGCCGGCGCATTCGTCCGCGTCCAGACGTTCGCCGCTTTGGAGTTTTTCTATTAAATTTGTCAAATTTTATTCCGAAAATAGATATTAAACGGCGATTATATGTTAAAAAAGCTTTGTTTTTGCAAAATTTTAGTATCATCGGATAAAATTTACACAAAAAGACGGCGGTAAAAAGTGGCTTTAAAAGGAAATTTAAACGGCGTTTTAGGAGGCGCGAATTTAGCCTCGCAACTAAAAAAGCTTCAGGGCAAGGGCTTTGCAAATTTCATCGCAAAGCAAAGCGACGAGCTCATAAAAGCTCTATGCGCGCGGGTTTTGGACGAGATTTTCGCGGACTTTAACCCAGATGTAGATTTTATACCGTTTTGCGTCATAGCCACCGAAAAGTACGCCGACAACCTCATCTCCACAAGCTCGGT
>CAUSIL010000156.1:0-5308 GCA_963531395.1 uncultured Campylobacter sp. | reverse complement strand
AATTTAGCCCGTTAGCAAGTCCGTATGCGATGGCTTCATGAAGCGGGGCGAATTTGCTTCCGCCGCTCGTGATATCGATGTAGCCGCCCATTTTTTGAAATTTGATCGCCTCGTCAAAGAGCTCCTTCGTACGCGCGCAGTGCGTCGGCGAAAAGTAATTAACCGGGAACGCATAATCCTTGATCACGCTAAAAACCAGGTCAAATTTATCCGCGAGCCCGCCCATATGCATATGTAGCACGCCGCCTTTTTTCGAGATCATGCCGCCGATGCGGATCTGCGTCAGGGTCTTGATGAGCTCCTGAGAAGTCGGGTAGCTGCCGCGGTTGTCGCTCATCGCGATCTTACAGCCGATGACCTTGTCAATAAGCACCAGATCGCGCGTGACGGAGCCCGTAAATGTAACGCTAGGCAGCGCGTAAGAGCCCGTATGGATAAAGGTCGAGATGCCCTCGTATTCTAGCGCCTTGGCCTTTGAGTAGAGATTCTCTAAGCTCCTCGTGCACCCGTCGGTACCCAGCGTTCCTACGACCGTTGTCGTGCCGTAGCGGATGATCCCAGATAGCGTTATTTCGGGCGTTCGCGAGTGATAACCAGCCTCGCCGCCGCCGCCCGTGATGTGCACGTGCTGATCGATGAGTCCGGGTGCTAAAATTTTGCCCTCTAGATCGTAAATTTCAAGCCCCTCAACTCGAAAATCAAGCCCTTTAGAAACGGCTAAAATTTTACCTCCGCCGAGCAAAACGTCGCTCCTGCCGACGTGCTCTGGCGCGTATAGATCGGCATTTTTAAGTAACAGCATATTTTCTCCTTTGCTTTGGGTTTTTGATTTTAAATTTATGTTTTTCGACTTATTTTCATTGCGATGTCACGCCGTCATTTTACATCAAATTTGATAAAAACCGGATATTTCGGTTTTGGGCGGAGAAACGGCGATTTGAATGATGCTCGGGGTTTTTGCGGGTTAGGCAGCGGAGTCAAATTTAGCAAACTAACCACTTAGCTGCACGCTTTCTTCTATCTTCATTAGTCCCGTAAATACGCGCCTGGCGGCCTCTTTTTGCTCGCTAGAGATTTCGATCTTTTTCTCGTTTAAAAGCAAATTTACGAGCTGCTCGTTTTGCAGCGTCTGGACGTCAAATTTTCTCGCGTTTGCGGCGATTTTTGCCGTGAGAGGATTTTTTGATTTAAAATTTTCGTATGGCATTTTTCCTCGTTTTTGCGTTAGGTTACGAAGCGATTATATGAAATTTAAGGTAAATTCGGGCTCAAATTTTACCCAAAGCCCGAATTTACGCCGATTTATTCTTTTATATCAAAGCCCAGCGTCGTTTTTAGCGTCTCTTTGTCGCATTTTGCGGCATCCGGATAAGGCCTTTCATAAATCACCTCAAACACCCAAAAGCCAGGCCTTAGCGCTACGACTTCGGTGATGCCCTGCGCGTCGGTCATACCGTAAAACGCGCGCTTATCCTCTAAAAATCCCGCAAAAGTGCCGGTTAGTTTGGCGCGTTCTAGAGGCTTGCCGTCGGCCAAAACTTGCAGTTTAAAGGGCTTATCCACGCGAAAACTAGCCGGATTTTGCAGCGGCACGATCTCGATTTTCTCTCCGACGGGCTTAGCGACGAAGTCGTCTGCTTCGCCTAAATTTAGGATTTTTTTGGACGTTATCGTCATCAGGCGGCAGATTTGCACGTCGCTTAAATCTTTTAGATCAAGCTTATTTTTGCCGATGATCCACTTACCGTCGCTGCGCTTTTTTAGCGAATACATCGGATTTTGCCGCGCAAGCAGGATATAGGTGCCTTTGCTTAGCTTTTCGCCCTCGTAGCGGTAGTTTTCGCCGCTTTGCGCTAGCTCTTTTTTCTGCCCGTCTTTGCCGATCAGGGCAACGGGCGCAAAAAGATGCACGCGCTCTTGCATTATAGGCTCATAGTTTGGAAAATCGTCGCTATAACCCATTTTTGCGACAAATTTGCCCGTCTTTTCGTCGTTTGCACCGTCCACCCAAAACATATGCGCCTGCGCCGAACAAACGGCTCCCGCAAGTATCGCAGCGGCTAAAATTTTACGCGTTTTCATACTTTTCCTTTCGGTTGTTTTTGAGATTTGATGTCAAATTGTAGCTAAAAATAGATTAAAATTTAGATTTATTTTAGGAGAGGTTTTAAAATTTAGATTTGCGGCTTTATTTTGCAAATTTATACGCCAAATCGCTCTCTTAATCGCCAAAAGCAAAAGCAAAATTTGAATAATTTTTACGAATTTACGAAGACAAATCATGTCTTAGCGAGTAAAGCATTTAGATTTAGCGCGAAACTCGGGCGCATTTTTACGAAGAGCAAATCGCAAAACGCGCCTGAGTTAAATTTAGGACGCTAGCCCTCTAACGTTTTAAAATTTTAGCGTTTTCGCAGCCGACGTCTAGCCTCATCTTGCACGCTTTTTCGTAAAATTTAGCCGCAGCTTTGACGTCCGCTTGCACGCCCATTCCGCGCTCGCTCATGTAGCCCGCCTCATTGCAGCCTTTAGCTAGGCCTAGCTCGCATGCGTTTTTATAGAGCTCGTACGCCCGCGCTTCGTCTTTTGCTACGCCGACGCCCGTCTGATGAGCGTACGCTAATGCGTAGCAGCCAAGCTTATCGCCCATTTTGTACGCTCGCTCGTAAAATTTAACCGCCGCTTCAGGCTGCATCGCCGCGACCTTGCCCCTAGCGATCATCGCGCCTATATCGTAGCAAGCACGCGCGTGTCCGCCTTCGCACGCTAGATTAAAGAGTCTCGCCGCCTCTTTGAAGTCCGAAACTCGGTACATCGCTAGCGCGTCTTCAAACTGCTTACTTGCCGAATTTACAGGCGCGCTCGCAGGGGCGTTTACCATCTCGTTTGAGGATCTCGTTTGCGCCGCAAAAACTGCGCTCGCGGCGACGATCAAACAAACTAAAATTTTTCTCATTTATTCTCCTTTTTTATAAAATTTTAGTCCGAATTTTAGCCCTCTTTGGTAAACGTAACAGAAATTTTAACTAAACTCGCCTATCCGTACGCTCTAAATTTCGACCGAAATTTGCCCGAGTTTTCAAACGCCTAAAGGCGGCCTCATTTAGCCTGAAACGCTTTATTGATAACTGATTTTGCGGAGTTAAGGGCTAAATTTTAGATACTTTTGAATAAAATTTAACGCTCGCTAGTTTTGCTTGACGGCGCAACGAGTTTTAAAATTAGCGCGCAAATTGCGTTTAATTTTTACGTTTCATAGGCATGGGCTTGTTCATGATAAACCCGCAAAATCGCCCCGTGACGCCATCTCTACGGTAGGAAAACAGCTCCCCCATCTCAAACGTACAGCGCGGATCAAACTCCGCTTGCCCTACGCCAAGCGCGGCAAATTCGTCCCGCAAGGCCGTCTCCATGTCAAATTTGCCATCTTTTTTATAGCGGTTAAACTCGCCAAGATCAAGCTCGCCCACCTCGTAGTTTCGCGCCTTGATATTTGCGCCCACGAATACGCGCAGATCGCCCGCCTCGCAGCCAAACTCGCTTTTCATCAACTTGACTGCATTCGTGCAAATTTTACCCGTTACGCCCGCTCTGCCCGCATGCACTGCGGCCACTACGCCCCGCCTCTCGTCCGCGATCAAAACGGGCGAACAGTCGGCGACCAAAACGCAAAGCGTAACGCCTCTAAGCGCCGTTATCACGCCGTCGCAAGGCGGTAGCTCATCCTTTAAATCCCTCAAAATTTCCACGCGATTTGAGTGAATTTGACGCATAAATTTTAGATTAAAAGGCGCGACACCAAGCGCAGCGGCCAAAATTTCACGATTTTTCGCGACATTTGCGGGCAGGTCGCCGACGTGACCCGCTAAATTTAGGCCCTCATGCGCCCCTTTGCTTACTCCGCCAAATCGCGTCGTAAAGCCGAGCTTAAAGCGCTCGCTCTCAAAAACTACGTCTAAAATTTCCCGCTTCATTTTTTCCTTTTCCTCGCCGTCCACTCCGTTAAAAGCGCGGTTTTGCAGGCTAAATTTATGAGCTATAAATTTAGCCTAGCAAAAGCCTAATAAAGGCTCGCGATATGCTGCGACTCGTCCCAGCTGATTTCGCTTTTGCCGCCGTTTTGGACGCTGCGACCAAACTCTAGCTGCCTAGCCACGTAGCGCGCGAGCAGGTCGCTTTCTACGTTTACGCGGCGTCCCGGCTCAAACTCGCCGAACAAACTCTCGCGAAAAGTGATCGGAATGATCGTGAGGCGCACGCCTGCGGACAAAACTTCGTTGATCGTGAGGCTCACGCCCTCGACCGCGATGCTGCCTTTGTTCGCCATCAAAGGCATGACGCTAGGGGGCAAATTTATATAAAAATCAACCCCGTTTTCGCGCCGCTCTATGCGCGCGACCTCGCCGATAGCGTCTACGTGGCCTTGCAGTAGATGCCCGTCCACGCGGTCGGCTAAGCGCATCGCAGGCTCGATATGCACGCGTCCGCGCAAATTTTCCGTCGCGATGTGCGCTCTAGTCTCTGCGCTAAGCTCAACGCTAAAGCCGTCTGCGTGCAGCTGCGTCACGCTAAGACATGCCCCATTTACCGCGACACTATCGCCTAAATTCGGGCGGTACGCGGCTTTTAGTCGTAGGGTATTTTGCGAATAGCTCGCAACTTGCGCGATCTCGCGGATTAGTCCGTTAAACATTTTTGGCCTTTAAGTTTTTAACGATTTTAGCGGTTTTAGGCTCATAAAAGGATAAATTTAACCCAAATTTCGCGGCTAAAAAGAGGTAAAGTAAAAACAGGCGCGCGGCGGTAAAATTTAGCGTAAGCGACCTAGACAAAAGGCGCTAGCTTGGGCAAATACGCGCTAAATTTAAAGCCGCTAAACATAGCGCTCCGCGTCGTTGCCGTCCTGGCTCGGGGGATTTGAGCTTGCAAAGCTAGAACAAACTACCTAGCTTGGAAGGTATCTTGCGGCGGATTTAATTTATCCGCTAAAAATCGCAAACCCCGAAAATCCGCTTTTTAAGCCTACTGTGCTTATCGTAGATGCTCTTTGGCTTTGCCGCCTGGAGGCTTAAGCATTTTGGGTTTTGCAAATCTTTTCAAAAAATCTATTTTAAGCAAATATTGCCGTCCTTTACGAGCCCTTTTGCGCGGTAAAATCGGCGCCCTAGTCCATACTTGCGATGCGCCTGGACGGCTTTGCGCGGCTATAAATATAAATTTGATTTAAAGATTAAAAAATTTATTTAAGGATACGTAATTTTGTTCTTTTCGTCGGTCTGCTTTTTAGCTTCAGGCTTCATTTACTCGT
>CAUSIL010000155.1:0-5326 GCA_963531395.1 uncultured Campylobacter sp. | reverse complement strand
TCGGGCATAGGCAAATTTTGTCTAAACCCAGCTAGTTCTTTTTCTTTTATAGCTTTTAAAATTTCTTTTCTTTTGCTTTTTTCCATGGATTTTTTTCGTCAAATTTTAGTTTTTCTTAAAAAATCTCGTGATCTTAGCTTGCAGTTTGAAAAAGTCGGCCAGCTCCATTATCGGATATGCGCCTGCGTATTTTTTACCGCCAGCGATATCCTTTGACACGCCGCCGCGCGCCGCTACCTGGGCAAAGTCGCCGACTTTTAAATGCCCTGCAGAGCCGCTTTGTCCGCCCATCACGACGTTGCGTCCAAGCTTAGTTGAGCCTGCGAGTCCTACCTGAGAGACCAGTATCGAGCCGTAGCCTATCTCGCAGTTGTGACCGATTTGCACTAGGTTATCGATCTTGGCGTAGGCTTTTACGACCGTGCTTTCAAACACGCCGCGGTCTATCGTCGTGCACGCGCCGATCTCGACGTAATCCTCTAAAACGACGTTGCCGTTGTGGTAAATTTTCACGTGTTCGCCCGTTTTCGTGTGCGCGTAGCCAAAGCCGTCGCTACCGATGACGGCGTTTGCGTTGATGCGGCAGCCGTTGCCGATAACGGTGTCGTTATAGATGACGACGTTTGGGTGGATGACGCAATTTGCGCCGATTTTTACGTTATCGCCGACGTAGGTGCCGGCCATCACGAGCGTGTTGTCGCCGATCGCGGCGCCTGAGCCCACGTAGACGTTTGGCATTATCTTTGCGCTTGGCGAAATTTGCGCCGGCTGCGGCTGGGATGCTAGAAGTTCTCTGGCGAAATACTCACTCAAAATAGCAAAGGCAAGGTGCGGGTTTTCTACCACTACCGCCCTACTTTGCGCGCCTACGAGCTCTTTTAAATTTGACGCGACTAAAATCGCGCCCGCCTTTGAGCCTTCGATAAATTTAGCGTTTTTCTCGCTATCGCAGTAGCCAAGCTCGCTAGCTCCCGCGTTTGAGAGCGAATTTAGAGCCGTGATCTCTAGCTCCTCGCCGCTAAACTCAAGCCCCAAAATTTTATAAATTTCGCTTAATTTCATCATAGATCCATTAGCACGGAACCGCCGCGAACGACGTCTGCGGGGTTAAATTTTTTGATAGCTTTGAGGAAATTTTCTATCCTGCTCGCGTCGTCGCTAACCATTACTACGATGTAGTTTTCGTTGGTGTTGGCTACGATGCCGTTGTAGGCCTTTAGTATCGCGTCCAGTCCGCCAAAATTTTCGCTTAGCGGGATTTTTACCAGCGCCATTTCTTTTTCGACGAATTCGCCGCTTTCGATGACTTTGTAGGTCGGTATTAGTTTGTGTAGCTGCTTTACGATCTGCTCTAGTACGCGCTCGTCGCCGCTAGTGACGATACTGATACGAGAAAGCTCGGTGCCTGGGATCGGTGCTACCGTGAGCGTGTCGATGTTGTATCCGCGCCCCGCAAAAAGCCCGGAAATGCGCGATAAAACGCCGTGCTCATTTAGCACGATGACTGAAATCACTCTTCTTATGCTCATTTTTATTCCTTGCTTTTTAAGATCATGTTGTATATCGCCGCGCCTGCGGGAACCATCGGCAGTACGTCCTCAAATCTATCCACGCGCACGTCTAACATCGCCGTTTTGCCACAGATCATCGCCTCTTTTAGCGCGGAGCGAAACTCGTCTTTCGTGCGGCAAACAAAGCCTACCGCGCCAAATCCCTCCGCGATTTTTACGAAATCAGGCTGCAGGCTAAGGTCGGTCGAAGAGTAGCGCTCGCCGTAAAAAAAGGTCTGCCACTGGCGCACCATGCCTAGGAAGCTGTTGTTTAAGATAACGTTAATGACGGGCTTATCTATCTCGGTAGTGGTCATTAGCTCTTGGATATTCATCAGGATCGAGCCGTCGCCGGTAAAATTTACGACGATGTCTTCAGGCTTTGCTATCTTTGCTCCGACTGCTGCGGGTAGGCCGTATCCCATAGTCCCCTGGCCTCCGCTAGTTATCAGCTGGCGAGGTCTGTCAAACGGATAAAACTGCGCGACCCACATCTGGTGTTGGCCGACGTCGGTGGCGATCAGAGCATCTTTGCCGGATTGCTTTAAAATTTTAGCCGTTTCGCGCACGACCCACTGCGGCTTTAGGACTTCGTCGCTATCTTTGTAGTCTAGCGGATTTAGCGCGCCATATCTAGCCAATATCTCGCGCCACGCGGTCAAATTTTGCTCGTTTACGGTTACTTTTTCCAGCATCTCTTCTAGGACGAAATTTAGATCGCCCACGATCGGGAAGTGCGCATTTACGATCTTTGAGATCGAGCTAGGATCGATATCGACGTGGATGATTTTGGCGTTTTTGGCAAATTCGCTCAGCTTGCCCGTCACGCGGTCGTCAAACCGCACGCCTAGCGCGATGATTAGATCGGTTTCGCTCATCGCCATATTTGCCGCGTAGCTACCGTGCATGCCGACCATCGAGAGTAGATTTTTATCCTCGTGCGCTAGGACGCCAAGGCCCATCAGCGTTTCGACTGCGGGGATGCCCGTCTTTGCGCTAAATTTACGCACTAGCTCGCTAGCGTTCGCCGCTACGACGCCTCCTCCTAGATATAGTAGCGGGCGTTTGGCCTCGGCGATGACCTCAAGCGCCTTTTTGATCTGTTTTGCGTTGCCTTTATATGTAGGTTTGTACGTAGGCATCTTTATCTGGGCCGGGTAATCAAAATCTCCGACGGCCGCGGTTATGTCCTTTGGGATATCGACGTGAACGGGCCCCGGACGTCCGGAGCGAGCGATGTAAAAAGCCTCTTTTAGGATGCGCGGTAGCTCCTCGATACTGCGCACGAGGTAGTTGTGCTTCACGCACGGGCGAGAGATACCCACGGCGTCGATCTCCTGAAAGGCGTCCGTGCCGATAAGCGAGGTCGGAACCTGGCCGCTGATTAGTATAAGCGGAATGCTATCTGAGTATGCGGTGGCTAGACCAGTGACCGCGTTTGTAAAGCCGGGGCCGCTGGTTACAAATGCCACTCCGACCTTGCCGCTAGCGCGCGCGTATCCGTCTGCTGCGTGCACGGCGGCTTGCTCGTGACGCGTCAAAACGTGCCTGAAATAACTCTGTTTGTACGTCTCGTCGTAGATGTTTAGCGCCGCGCCGCCCGGGTAGCCAAAAACCGTGTCTACGCCCTCTTCACGCAAGGCTTCCATAACCATGCGCGAGCCAGAAATACCTTTTATCATCTGTATCGCCTTTTGATAAATTTGACCCCGATTATACAGCTTTAAGGTTTAAAAAGGCGTAAAACCGGGCTTAGAATTTGGACCGTACTTTGAAAGGACTTAAATTTGAGTAAATTTGTGAGCGAAATTTATAAAGGGGCAAATTTGGATAATTTTTTAAATTTTGCTCGCCGAGACCCGCATCTTTAAGATGCTAAATTTGGTTTAATCAAATTTAGTTAGGGTTTTTGCGCAAATCAATCTTTCTTGTTAAGGCGAAAAGGGCTTAATTACGCTCTACTATCAGCTACAGTCCTTAGCAGAGCAAAAAGCTCGCTTTTGTATCTAATTTTCTTTTTTTCTTTGGAGGCGGAAGGGGTTTCTACTTACGGTCTGCTTGCAGCTACGAGCGAAGCGAAGTAGAGCGTCGCCTTCCTTTGCGTCGTGCTACGCACTCGCAACTGCCGAAGGCAGACCCTCTCCCAAGCCCTCTCTAACTCCACTGCACGTGAGAGGTGGCGACATAGCTTTGCTGACGCAAAGCGTCGCAAATTTAAATTTGATATTTTCAAGATACGGGTCTCGGTAGGTAAAATTTAAAGCAGAAATTTACAAATTTGACTTCAAGTTTGAATAGGAAAACCAAGGCGAAGTATTTTGGGATGGATTTGAATGTTGTGCGGAAATTTTCGTCCCAAGACTAGACATATAGTCTGTCGCAGGGCGAAAATTTCAAACTCATTCAAATACGCTCAAAAGACAAGCCAGCTAGCTAAGCATAAAAAAGCTTAAAAAGGCCAGATCGCCTCCATAAGCTTCGTCCCCCACGGCTTCCTCGTCGCCCTATCCACGTCGCCTTCGGTTTTGTATAGGATCTTGGCGTCGGCGATGTAGCGCGAGTCGATTTCGTTGGCGTTTGAGATGTCGTACGGGCGGATCACGCCGCTAAGCTGCATGATCTGCTTTTCGCCGTTTATGAGCAGTTCGCGCGAGCCCTCGATAAAGTAGTTGCCGTTTTCTAGCACCTTGATGATGCGCGCTGAAATCGTAGTCGTAAAGGCCTCTGCACGCACGCTAGATCCCGCACCCGTAAATTCGTTTTTCGTGCCCGCGCTAAAACCGATGTCGCCGGCTTTGTTTAGCTGAGTGGCTAGCGTAGATAGCGGCGCGGAGCCTGCGGTAAATATCCCTCCGCCGAGGCTTATCGCGCTATTTTTGCTCGTGTCGTGCTTACCGCTGGAGCTTTGGTTGGCGCGCTCGCTGATGACGACGGTTACGATGTCGTTTACGTTCATCGCCTTTCTGTCGGCAAAAAGCGGATTATCGCCGCGACCGAAAAGACTGCCCGCGTTTGGTTGGTTATTGACCTGTTTGGCGGGAAGCTGCTCGACGTAAACGGGCGGTTTCATATCTATGCGAGGGTCGGCGCTAGGTAAACACCCGCTCAAAAACGCTGCTGCAAGGGCGCAAAAGTAAATATTTTTTCTCACGCTTTACCTTAAAGTGAAAATTTTACGATAAAATAAGCAAATCAAGTTCCAAAAGGAAAATTATGGCCGATTCTATCCTTGCGCTTGGCGCGAATTTTCAAGAAATTTACGAAATTATATCAACAAAATTTAAAAATGTAGCCGTTTTTGACCCCGTCAATGATTTTTACGGACTAGAAAATGCCAGAAAGGCTTTTGAAAACGGCAGCGAGCGGGAGTTTTTTAAAAGCGCGGTAGATGAATTTGACCGTCTGGCTGGGAGCGCTGATTTTGTGCTCGTTAAGCCTGCAAAAAGCATCGCAAATATCGGCGAAATAGAGCTAAATTTACAAATCGCTAGAAATTTAAACGTTCCTGTTTTTTGCCGCGAAAATTTGAGCTTTTTTACGCGAAACTCAAAGCTAATCGTAAGCGGAAATTTGGATGAAATTTTAAACGCGAAGCAAGATATAATCACGCCTTTGAGGTTTGAAAGCTCGCTATTTAAACTCGCCGCAAAAGATAAAAAAACCGTCGTTTTACCAGAAAGCGAAGACGAGCGAATACTAAGAGCAAGCGAAATTTTACTAAAAAGCGGCGCGGTAAATTTGATCCTTTTGGGCGACGAAAACGAGGTTAAATTTAA